>JAPUJD010000034.1 GCA_027296385.1 Acidobacteriota bacterium
GCCGGCCAAACGGGGCGGACCCGAGGGTTCTCTCGGCCATCGAGTCGCGCGTGGATCCGACCGCATCACGACGGTCTGACCGTCTCCACTATTTCTCCACGACTGGGGTCGACTCCAGGGGACTGTAGGGGACTCCAGGGGACTCGAAACCGGTCTCAAGGCAACGAATTATCAAGCACTTAGAGCGAAAGTCGCGCGCCATCAGCCGGTTACGAAAACTGCCCTGATTGGGTTCGAATCCCGTTGGGGACGCCAATGCAGACAACTGTCAGCATGCTATCTTGCCATTTCATGGCTCTGCCGGCCCTGTAGGTCACTTTCTTTCAGTGACGTGTAGAGACGGGGCTCGGACAGAGCGGTGTTCCAAATCTCTCCCGTTAGGGTACCCAAGCAGGTCGCTGCGATCCCGTTAGGGTGACCCAATGGGAGCTTCTTGGAACTACTCGAAGGAGAGCCCATCAGCTCTCATTCTGGGCCCCCATGCGCACGGGAGGAAATCACCTTCCCACGTTCTGAATCCGCAGGAAGAAGAAGGCGAATCTCGAGTCGACCGCTGGCGGAGCTGCCCTGCAGAGCCACCGCGCTCGACTTGGGCGACGGCCGAGAACACGGTAGACTACGCGCCTTTGAAGCCGACCACCCGGGCGTAGCTGGGAGGCTGGCGCGAACGGAGGAGCAACTATGGAGAACACCCGCACCGGACTTGTGCTCGCCGTCCTGGCGGCCCTGGCGGCCGGCTGTCGTTCGGAGCCCACCGAGATCCCCCAGGATGCAGCCGTCCGGCCGGTCAAGCTCTTGACGGTCGAGGAGGCCGGGTCGGGCCAGACTCGCCGCTATCCCGCGGTCGTCGAGGCGGCAAAGTCCTCGGATCTGACCTTCCAGGTCGGTGGATTGCTTCAGGAGTTGACCGTGATTGAGGCTCAGCAGGTTCAGAGGGGGACTTTACTGGCGAAGCTGGACCAACGTGACTACCGCAACCGGGTGGAGTCGGCCCAGGCCGAGTACGACAACGCTGAGACCGAGTACCAGCGAGGGCTGCGTTTGCAGAAAGGCAACGCGATCTCGACGAGCGACGTCGAGCAGCGCAAGTCGCGGCGCGACACTGCCAAGGCGCAGCTCGACACGGCGCAGAAAGCGCTCAGCGACACGGAACTGCGTGCCCCTTTTGCAGGTGTCGTAGCCAAGGTGCACGTCGAGAAGTTTCAGAATGTCCAGCCTCAGGAGAGCATCCTCACGCTTGTGAGTTTGGGCGGAGGGCTCGAGGCCAAGGTCGATGTGCCGGCCAGCGTCGTCGCCACGAGCCAATCGCGCCAACATGAGCAGGCATTCGTGATCCTCGAAGCGGCGCCGGCGGTTCGCATTCCTGCGGTCTTCAAGGAAGCGGTGCTGGAAGCGGCTTCCGAGTCGCAGACCTACGAGGTCAGGTTCAGCTTCGGGGCGCCCGACGATCTGGTCATCCTGCCTGGAATGAACGCCACCGTCGTGATCGAGAGCACCGTCGTGGCAGAGGAGGAGACAGCCGGCGTCGGCGTGGCCATCCCGCTGGCCGCCGTTATGAGCGAGGGCGACCGGAGCTACGTCTGGGTAATCGAGCCGGAGGCGATGACGGCGTCGAAGCGCTGGGTGACGCTCGAAGCCGGTATCGGCGAAACCGCGGTCGTGACCGATGGACTCGAGCCGGGAGAGACGATCGCGGGCGCTGGCGCGGCGTACCTGGCCGAAGGGATGAAGGTCCGTCCGTGGACCGAGTGACCATGGGTGCCCAGAGAGTAGACGGCTGCGGACACGACGTCCGTGGGGGCGACGGACGGGCCGACGTGGCCTCGGGGAGCACGGTGCGATGAATCTGGCCGAGTTCTCGATCCGGAACAAGGTCCTGAGCGTCATCGTGATTCTCGCGGCGCTCTTCGGGGGGTGGTCCGCCTACCAGAGCATGGCGCGCTTCGAGGATCCCGAGTTCGTCATCCGGATGGCGGTGGTCTATACCCAATACCCGGGTGCCAGCCCGGAGCAGGTCGCCAGCCAGGTGACGGAGCCTCTGGAGACGGCGATCCAGCAGCTGCCCGAGGTCAAGGAGGTCACGTCGGTCTCCTCGGCCGGGGTTTCGGAGATCACGGTCGAGATCAAATACGAAATCTCGCGCACGAAGTCCGATCTCCAGGTGATCTGGACCAAGCTCCGCAACAAGGTCAAGGACGCCGAGGTCCGGCTGCCGCCGGGAGTCGCCACGCCGATCGTCAACGACGACTTCGGCGACGTCTTCGGCATCATCTATCTACTCACCGGTGACGGCTATTCGCCGGCTGAGCTGAAGCGCTACGCCAAGAGCCTGCAGCGGGAGCTGCTTCAGGTTCCCGGGGTCGCCAAGGTCAGCTTGGCCGGCGAGCAGCCGGAAGCGATCTACATCGAGATCTCGCGGGAGAGCGCCAGGGCGCTGGGCCTGTCGGTGAACTCGATCTACTCCGCCCTCAGCCAGCAGAACGCGACGGTCGCCGCGGGCTCCGTCCTGGTCGGCAACCAGCGGCTGGTCATCCAGCCCTCCGGCGCGATCGACTCCGTCGAGGAGATCGAGAACCTGCTGATCTCCACCTCTTCGGCTTCTGCGGGGGGCGCCCTGATCTATCTCAAGGACGTCGCCACCGTGAGCCGCGAATACCAGACGCCGCCACGGCGGATCGTGCGCTTCAACGGCAAGCCCGGAATCACGATCGGGGTTTCCGGCATGGCAGGCTCCAATATCGTGGCGATCGGCGAGGCGGTCAGCTCGAAGATCGTGGAGACCGAAGCGCTGCGTCCGATCGGCATGGCGCTCGACGAGTTCTACCACCAAGGGAAGGTAGTCGACGCCTCGGTCAAGAACTTCGTCAACAACGTGATCGCGGCGATCGTGATCGTCTTCGTCACCCTGCTCATCTTCATGGGTCTGCGCTCGGGCGTCGTGATCGGTGCGGTGCTTCTGCTGATCATCGCCGCCACGCTCGTGACGATGGATCTGATGGGCATCCCGATGCACCGGATCTCGCTGGGCGCCCTGATCATCGCTCTCGGCATGATGGTCGACAACGCCATCGTGGTCACCGACGGCATCCTGGTAGGCACCCAGCAGGGCCGGCGCAAGCTCGACATCGCTAAAGAGATCGTCGATCAGACTAAGTGGCCTCTCCTGGGCGGCACGCTGGTCGGCATCATCGCCTTCGCGCCGATCGGCTTCGCGCCGGGCAGCACCGCCGAGTACACGGGACATCTCTTCTGGGTGATCCTGATCTCGCTGCTGTACAGCTGGATCTTCGCCCTCACGCTTACGCCGCTCTTCTGTCAGTGGCTCTTCCCGGAGGCGACGGGGAAGGGCGCGAAGAGCCGGAGCGAGGGCGCGTTCTTCCGTTCCTACAAGGTCTTGATGCGCCGCGCCCTGCGGAAGCGCACGGCCGTGGTCCTGGTCGTCGTGGCGTTGTTCGTGGTCAGCCTGTGGGGCTTCGGCTTCGTGACTCCGGGATTCTTTCCGGCCGCGACGACTCCTCAGATGGTTATCGACTACTGGCTACCGCAGGGGGTCGACATCGACCGGACGACCGAAGACATGGTCGAGATCGAGAGCTTCGTCTCCGGCTTGGAGGGCGTGGACGCGGTCCATGCCCTGGTTGGAGCCGGCACGCTTCGGTACATGCTGGTCTACGCCCCGGAGTCCACCAACCCGTCGTACGGCCAGCTCCTGGTCCGGCTCGATGACTACCGATTGTTCGACGGCTTGATGCCACCGATCCGGGAGTTCATCGAAGAGCGGTTTCCGAACGCACAGGCCAAGATCTGGAAGTTCGTCCTCGGTCCCGGGGGAGGCTCGAGAATCGAAGCGACCTTCAAAGGGCCCGATCCCGCGGTGCTGCGACGACTCGCCGATCAGGCGAAGGAGATCATGATCGCCGACGGAAGAGCGCTGTTCATCAAGGACGACTGGCGCCAGCGGGTCAGTACGGTGGAGGCGATCTACTCCGAGACCCGGGGACGTCGCGCGGGGGTGTCGCGCGAAGACTTCGCGCAGGCTCTCGAGACCAATTTCACCGGCCGCTCCATTGGCGTCTATGTCGAGGGCGATGAGCTCATCCCGATCATCTCTCGCGCCCCCGCGGCCGAGCGCGCCGGAATCCTGGACGTCGAGAACGTCCAGGTCTTGAGCTCCACCACCGGGGCGGTCGTGCCGATCGGGCAGGTGAGCGACGGGTTCCGCACTTTCTGGCGGGACGCGCGGTTGCGACGGGAGAACCGCGTCCTGACCATCAAGGCCCAGTGCGATCCCTCCCCGGACGAGTTCACCTCCGATCTCTTCGGCCGTCTGCGCCCCAAGATCGAGGCGATCGACCTGCCACCGGGCTACACCCTTGAGTGGGACGGTGAGTACGGGAATTCGAAAGAATCGAACGAGAACCTCGCCTCCACGCTGCCGCTCGGCTTTCTCGCCATGGTCCTGACCGTCGTGATTCTGTTCGGAGCTCTCCGTCAGCCGCTAGTGATCTGGCTCGTCGTCCCGCTCGCTCTCGTGGGCGTCGTCGCCGGGTTGTTGCTCACCGGAACACCGATGGAGTTCATGGCGATTCTGGGACTCTTGGCACTGTCCGGCTTGCTGATCAAGAACGCCATCATGCTGGTGGAGAAGATGGACTCCGAGACGGAGAAAGGCGGCTCTCGGTTTGAGGCGGTCATCGATGCCGCCGCAACCCGTGTTCGGCCCGTGATGCTGGGCACGTTAACGACCGTCCTTGGCGTGATTCCGCTCTTCTCCGACGCCTTCTTCAAGTCGATGGCCGTGGTGCTGGTGTTCGGCTTGACCTTCGCGACGCTCTTGACGCTCGTCATCGTGCCGGTGCTCTACTCCATGTTCTTCAGGATCTCCGAGGAGACGTCAAATGCCTCGACTTCGTAGATGGTTGCCGAGTAGCGGAGGGCACGCACTCGTGGCGGCCTTCCTTCTGCTGCCGGGGTGCGCGGTGAACCGACCCCCCGAAGAAGCCACGGCGGCAGCGGCCGCCGAGGTGCCGGAGCCGCCAGAGGCTTGGACCGGTGAGGAAGTAGCCGGCGACGTGCAGGTCGGCTGGATCGATTCGTTCGCGGATCCGACCCTTGCCGAGCTGGTTCGAGAGGCGCAGGAGCACAACAAGAACCTACAGGCGGCGGCGGCGAATGTCGAGCGGGCCCGGGCCTTGGCACGCCAGGCCGGAGCGGCCCTGAAACCCACTACCGGCCTGTCGGTTGGCGGCGCGCGGTCCGGAGTGACGGGGAGCTCGAATCAGACCGACCAGCTCACCGTCGGCGTCGACATCTCCTGGGAGGTCGACGTGTGGGGCCGCGTTCGCGCCGGCCGACGCGGAGCGGTCGCCAGCGCCGAAGCGGCGGCGGCGGACTTTCTCTTTGCACAGTATTCACTCGCCGCTGGAGTGGCACGCGGTTACTTCCTCGCCATCGAAGCCGGCCGGCAGGAGGAGGTGGCGCAGGAGACCGTCGATGCCCTCGAAGAGACGCTGCGCATCGTCAGCTTGCGCTTCGAGAACGGCATGGTCGGGGCGCAGGACGTCTCTCTGGCAAAGTCCGACCTAGCGACGGCACGCGATCGTCTCGTGACGGTCCAGGGCTCTCGGCGCGACGCGCAACGTGCGTTGGAACTCCTGCTCGGACGGTATCCAGCCGCAGAGCTCGAGGTGAGGGAATCCCTGCCGACCCTGCCGCCGGGTCCGCCGGCGGGTCTCCCGTCAGAGATCTTGGAACGCCGCCCGGACCTCGTCGCCGCGGAGCGTCGCGTCGCCGCGGCGTTCGACGCCGTCGACCAGGCGCGCGCGGCGCGCCTTCCGGCGGTCCAGCTGACGGGCTCGCTCGGCGGCGCTTCGAGCGGATTGTCGAGCCTGCTCGACCCGGCAAACCTGGCTTGGCGGGCGGGGGCGAGTCTGCTGGCGCCGCTGTTCGACGGTGGTGCACGACGAGAGCAGGTCGAGATCGCGACCGCGGATCAGAAGCAATCGCTCGCCCTATATGGCGACGCCGCGCTGAAGGCCTTTGGCGAGGTCGAAAAGAGTCTCGATCAAGGCGTCGTGCTGAGCCAGCGCCGCGGGGAGCTCGAGATCGCGGCACAGGAAGCCAAAGAGGCATACCGCATCGCCGACCTACGCTACCGAGAAGGAGAGTCGGACCTGCTTGATGTGCTGGCTGTGCGACAGCGGGTTCTCGTCGCCGACACCAATCTCGTGTCGGTCGAGCGGCAGCTGCTGGACCAGCGGGTCAGCCTTCACCTGGCGCTGGGCGGATCTTGGCAAGCGGAGTGACCCGTGAGGTGAGGTCGGCAACTGGCGAGAATCGACGGGTTGCTATCGGGTCAGCTCCTACCCTCAGTGGTCTTGGCCTCTGTCGTTCCTTCTGCCCGTGGCCCATGCCGATATCGAGATCGTCGCCGAAACCGGCGTTCAGGCTCCCGGTGAAGCCGCCGGCGTCGAGTTCTCAACCCTGCGAGAACCCGTCATCGGTGGAGCCGGACACGTCGCCTTCGGTGCGGAGTTGTCCGGGCCGGGCATCATCACCTCCACCAGCAGCCTCTCCAACAACGAGGTGATCTTTGCCGGAATTCCGAGATCACTGCGCAAGGTCGTGCAGGAGAACGACCCGGCGCCGGGGACTGCCCCGGACGTCGTGTTCCTCAATCTCCCGCAGAGGATCGGCGATCACAACCGAATTGCCGTTTCCGATTCCGGGGATGTCGCGGTCTACGCAGTCCTGAGGGGCCCGGGAATCGACGCCTTCAACAGGAATGGCGTGTGGGCTGAGATCGACGGGTCGCTCGTGCTGATTGCCCGGACGGGGCAGCTCCTCCCGGGCGGAGCGATGCTGGCCGCGCTCACGGATTTCTCCCTCACCGACGCCGGCGTCACGCTGTTCGTGAACGCCGACCCCGGCGGCCGAGAGATCTGGCTCTACCGCGGCGGAGCGCTGGAACTGATCGCAGCCGAGGGAGACCCCGCGCCGGGTTTCGCCGACTGCACTTTCGGCCAGTTGTTCCGCCCGGTGGCCAGCCCCTCCGGCAAGCTCG
>JAPUJD010000340.1 GCA_027296385.1 Acidobacteriota bacterium
TAGCCATAGTCGTTCTCCGCGCGCCCCTCGGGAGGGGCTGACTCGATTCGGTGGTTCGGGGTTTGGCCGACCCCGGCTGCTCGGGTGGCGGCCGGCCGGAATTGTATCCCGCCAGCCGACGATTGGCCGCTTACGGTGAACTGAGCCCACGGTAGAGGCGCCGCACCCAGTCGATGTCGGCTGCGGACAGGTCGGCGCAGACCTCGGCCGCCGCTTCGGCGTGCTCCGGCCGGCGCATGCCGACCAAGACGCACGCGCCGGGCACGTCGGCCACGAGCGGAGTCAGCAGAGCATCGAGTAGCGGCTGTGCGCGTTCGCCGAAGCGCACCTCGACTGCTCGGCGGCATCTGCGCAGGCGCGCGAGGAGGTCGGCGTCGCGGAACTCCGGTCTTCCCGAGCGGTGATCGCCGGGGTCCAGCTCGGGCGGCTTTCGGTACTTGCCCAGGAGCAGGCCGTGCTGCAGGGGCGAGAAGAAACACACTCCCGCGCCGTGCACCGCGACCCAGTCGGCCAGCCCGCTCTCGTGATAGGGGTCGTGGAGAAGGCTGCGGTAGACCTGCACCACGTCAGGCTCGACGACAGGCGCATAACGCGCCACCTTGGCGCTGTCCCAGTCAGAGAGGCCGATCCAGCGCACCCGGCCCGCGGCCTGGAACTCGCGTAGGAGAGCGATTGCCGAGTCGAGGTAGCGATCGTCCGGACCGAAGTCGCAGTGGTGCAGGTAGTAGAGGTCGATGGTCTCGGTTCGCAGCCGCCGCAGCGAGCTCTCGATCTGACGTCGCATGTGATCAGGCTCGTAGCCGTGCGCCGAGCCCTTGACCCAGCCGGTCTTGCTGGCGAGGAAGACCTGGGACCGCGGCACAGTTTGCCAGAGACCTCCGATCATCTCTTCGGAGTGGCCGTTGCCGTAGGCGTCGGCGGTGTCCCAGTGGCTGAGGCCGAGCTCGCAGGCGCGAAGCAGTGCCGCTCGCGCTGCTTCGTCGTCCCCGCCCGCCCAGCCGACGGCATGGCGCTTCACGCGAGCCGGGCCGCTATGACCCCAGGTGCCGACCGACACGACGGGGACTTCGACTCCGGTCCTACCGAGAGTGATGCTGCGCATGGCGGCGAGTCTAGCCTGGACTGCGGGCGGAATAGATTGTGAACCTCCCCCGGTTCTGGCAGGATCGAGTACTGAGATCATGAACCAACATGGTGACTACGAGCTCGATCCGTTCGAGAAGCACGGCACTATCGATTTGGCCGAGGAGCTGGGCGATGACGAAACCGCCCGCCTCCGCCTCTGGGTCATCGGACTGGTGATCCTCGTCGCTGGAGGTATCGGCTGGGCTGTTTGGCAGTGGGCTGGGGAGACCTCGGAGCCCGAGGCTCCGGTGGCGGCCAAGCCGCGGCCGGTCGTGGCGGCAGCCGAGACCGTCGAACAGGAGCCAGCCGACCTGCCGGTTCTTGCCGACAGCGACGGCTGGACTCGCGAGGTCGTGGCCCAACTCTCCGAGCACCCGCGGCTTGCGGCCTGGCTTCTCAACGAGGATCTCGTCCGGCGCTTCGTGGCCACCGTGGACAACTTGGCCGAGGGCGTCAGTCCGCGACCTCACGTACGTTTCCTCGCGCCAGCGGGCGCCTTCGCGGTCGTCGAGAGCGGCGACCGGCTACTGATCGACCCGGCCACCTACCGGCGCTACGACACGCTGGCCAGGGTCGTGGGGTCGCTGCACGTCGACGGCACGGCTCAGTTCTACCGCAACGTCAAGCCGCTGCTCGACGAGGCCTACCAGGAGCTGGGGTATCCGGACGGCGACTTCGACACCGTGGCAGTCAGAGCCCTTCGGCTGCTGCTCGATACGCCGGTGATCGCCGAGCTCGAGGTCGAGGAGTTTGCGTCGAGCTACAAGTACGCCGACCCTCACCTCGAGGGCCTGAGCGACTCGCAGAAGCATTTCCTGAGGCTCGGATCCGACAATCTGTCCGCGCTGCAGACTCAGGTGCGCCGGATCGCGCAACGAGCTGGACTGATCGTTCAATAGCCCAGCAGATCACACCACCGTGGCCGGCTCGGCGCCGTCCTCGAGAGTCTCGGACCCGGAACCGAATAAACCGCACGGCCCGGTGCGCGTCGAGCTACGCAGCCAGGCAGGTACGATCCAGCTCCTTCAAGAGAGCCAACGTCAGACCGAGAACGAGGGTTGACTCCCGGATTGGCGTGCTCGAACGCGGAGCTTCGCTAGAGGCTCTCGGCGCCGGGCTTGACGATCAGGCCCGTGCCCTCGCGCCCGCTCAGGATGGTCATCAGCGGTTGCTCGAGGCGCACGTGGCGCAGGAAGTCGGTCTCGCTCTCAGCTTTCTGGGCGTCGAGCCAGTCGAGGTCGATGAATTCGGCCGGGCCGCTGTTGTGGGGGCTGCCCGGTGGCAGAGTGAAATAGCCGATGCGCAGCGAGGTGATGTTCTGGAAGAAGTGCGTGCCTTGCGAGGGTTCGACCTGATAGCTCGCCGGGGAGGCTTCGACCATGGCGCGGACGTTGGAGATCTGGGACCACTGGACCGGAACGCCCAGCCACTCGTCGGCGCTGCCCCAGCGTCCGGGACCGATCAGCAGGAAGGTTCGGTCCGCGGCCGTGAGGACTTCGTTCAGTTGACCGATCTCGTGGGCGAGCGTGCGGTTGTGTCTCGGGTCCCAGGACTGGGGCTTGACGTAGATGACGTCGCGGATCGCCTGCTCGACGCCGTGGCCGAGCGTATTGTCGCTGGCGCACAGAAGATCGTGGCGGGCATATTCGCTCTGCGGCGGTGAAGCCAGTGTCGGGCGAGCGGTGATCGGCCGCACCTGCAGGACGATGAGCTCCGGATTGCACCACACGCCGCTGGCGCCACCCTCTTCCATCTGTACGGCGAACTCGATCTCGACCTCGCGCCCCAGTCCCTGGCGGGCGATGCCCATCAGGCGCCGTAGCGTCTCGACCAGCGGTAGCGATTGGTGTTTGAGGATGTTGTGGAAGCTGACGATGCGCGGGCCGGGAAGCGACAGGTCCTCGACCAGCCGTTGGTCGCCCTGCGACAGCACGCTGGCGACAAGCCTCAGGGTGCCGTCAGTCTCTGCGTCCTTGAGCTCGTAAGTCACCACCGCCTCCATCGGGTCGACAGTCTCGTCGCCTCCCAGGTCGACGGCGTAGAACTCGCGCTGGGTGGACTTGAGCGCGGAGCTCGGAGTGGCAACCTGCGGCAGGACCTCGGGATGGCGTGGACAGAAGCGCAAAGAGAGTCCGCCGTCGACGATCATCCGGCCCAGACCGAGCGCCAGGTGAACGATGCCCTGTTCGGGTCGCTGCGGGCCGATCGGATAGAAGTTGCGGGTCAGGGCGACGCCGGAGATCGTGGGGTAGAAGCGCTCTCCATGCCGGGCGCCGACCAGGGGCTGAATCATCACCGCCATCTTTTCGCGCTCGGCGGGGGCGCCGGAGGAGTCGCGATAGGCGCAGGCGTCGCGGTAGAAGGTCGAGGCCCAGACCAGCCGGATTGCCGTCGCGAGCTCGTCGCGGCGCTGCATCGGGCTCGTCGAGCTGTTGGGGATCATCAGGGTGACGTAAATGCCGGCGAAGGGCTGATGGGACGAGTCCTCGAGCAGGCTCGACGAGCGGACTGCCAGCGGTCCCGGCATCGCCGCGACGATGTGTTCGAGGTCTGCCAGGAGCGGATCGGATAGCGGAAGCTCGGTGAAGCGCTCGGCGACCGCGCTGTCGTCGTCGCAGGCTATGGACCAGGCCAGGAGCTCGTCGTCGACGAAGTCGTCGAACACCTCGGTGGTCAGAACGACGGTCTTCGGAACCCGAACCGGGAGAGTTGCAGAGGGTCTCTCCTCGAGCTGACTCAGGCGTTGATAGAGGAAGGCGAGCCCACGGGCCTTGCCGCCGAGCGAGCCCTCGCCGATGCGCGAGAATTCTCGGCTGAGATCGTCAGAATCGAATTCGCTGACGATGCCCCTCTTGCCCCGGTGCTGAGCCCGCGCCAGATGACGCAGCAGGTGCTGCCGCAGGGCCTCGATGTTCTCGAAGTCGTCGATCTTTTTCGGGCGCAGTTTCTCGGCGAGCTCGAACTCGCTGCGGGCCATCAGCCAGATCGAAAAGTGATCGCGCGAGGCGTGAAACTCGATGCACTCGAGGGGAAGGCGTTCGAGCTCTTCATACAGCTCACCGACGTCCGACGCCCGCGCGATCTCGGTGCCGTCGGGCATCCTGAAGACGAAGTCGCCGAAGCCCAGATGGTCGGCGAGGAAGGCCTGAACCCCCGGTACGACGTCGCGCGAGGCCTTGTTGACGAAGAACCCGCCGAGCTCGGCTGCCTCCTCGGCGTTTTCCGGCTCGGCGGATTGGAAGAGGATCGGCAGGTCGGGCAGATCGCGGCGAATCCGCTTGGCGAACGCGAAGCCCGCCTTGGCGTCGAGCTCGCCCTTGCGCGGCAATCGGATGTCGCAGATGAGGGCGAGCAGGCTCTCGCGGTATCGCTTGTAGAGCTGCCGGCCAGCTTCGTAGGAGGTGGCGTGGAGGATCTTGGGTCGCGAGCGGATGTAGAGCTTGCGCTGGAGCTCGTTGAGCCCTTCGAAATAGAGCGATTTCGCCTGCTTCATGAGCTCCTCGTAGAGCAGGCCGAGGAAGGTGGAGTAGTGGCGCGGCGAGTCCTCCAGCACGAGAATGATCCGTACGCCAGCCGCGGTGTCGTGGTCTGCGTTGAGCCGGTCCTCGACCAGCTTGATCAAGCCGAGCAGGACGCTCGAGTCGCCGGTCCAGAGATAGATCGAGTCGACGACGTCACGGTCGAGGACCCTGTCGGCGTCCTCGAGCTCGCGCGGATCGAGGGCCAGGTAGACGATGGGCTTGCGGGAATATGTCTTGCGGACCTTTCTGGCGAAGTCGTTGATGCTCTCGCCGGCGAGACTGCTCATCACGAGGATGAGGTCGAAGCGCGCGTTCTTGAGCAGAGCCAGCGCTTCCTGACTCGAGAAGGCCTGGTGGACCCGCGGCGGCGCCGAGAGGTCGAGCGCCGTGAACTCGTTGTACAGCTGCTCGCTGAGCCGGCCGTCCTCTTCCAGGATGAACGCGTCGTAGGGCGACGAGACCAGAAGGATCTCGCGCACACGGTGGGGGATCAGGTCGTGAAAGCGTTGTACGTCCACGGGACACTAGACTCCGGTCAGCGAGGCATGTCGAGCGATGCCTCGCTCCGGGGACATCCTACCGGACTGCTGGTGGCGGCCGAGGCGCAACCCTGCTGACTTCAGCAAGCTCCTAGACGAGACCCTGGTCGATCATCGCGTCGGCGACCTTGATGAAGCCGGCGACATTGGCACCCTTCATGTAGTCGACGTAGCCGTCGTCGCGCTTGCCGTGCTCCGCACAGGTGGAGTGGATGTCACGCATGATCTGGTGCAGGCGCTCCTCGACCTCCTGACGCGACCAGCCCAGGCGCATCGAGTTCTGGGTCATCTCGAGGCCTGACACGGCGACGCCGCCGGCGTTCGAGGCCTTCCCGGGCGCGTAGAGGATGCCCGCCTCCTGAAAGCGCTCGATCGCTGCCGGCTTGGTCGGCATGTTGGCGCCCTCGGCGACGCAGGTGCAACCGCTGGCCAGCAGCTCTTCAGCGTCCGCGGCCAGGATCTCGTTCTGGGTCGCGCAGGGCAGGGCGACGTCGCCCTCGACCGACCACGGGCGTTGACCCTCGAGATAGGTCGCCGAGTCGTACTTCTCGGCGTATTCGCTGATCCGTCCGCGTCGGTTGTTCTTGAGATCGAGGATCCACTCGAACTTCTCCTGGTCGATGCCTTCCTCGTCGACTATGCTGCCGTCGGAGTCGGAGAGGGTGAGCACCTTGCCACCGAGCTCGAGGATCTTCTCGGTCGCGTACTGCGCCACGTTGCCCGACCCCGACACGAGCACTCGCTTGCCGGCGAAGTCCTCGCCGCGCGAAGCCAGCATCTCCTTGGTGAAGTAGACCAGGCCGTAGCCGGTGGCTTCCGGCCGGATGAGTGAGCCACCCCATCCCTGTCCCTTGCCGGTCAGCACGCCGGTGAACTCGTTGGACAGCTTCTTGTACATGCCGAAGAGGAATCCGATCTCGCGGCCGCCGACGCCGATGTCACCTGCTGGCACGTCGGTGTTGGGGCCGATGTGGCGGAAGAGTTCGCTCATGAACGCCTGGCAGAAGCGCATCACCTCGGCATCGCTCTTGGCTCGGGGATTGAAATCGGAGCCGCCTTTTCCGCCGCCCATGGGCAGGGTCGTCAGACTGTTCTTGAAGACCTGCTCGAAGGCGAGGAACTTGAGGATGCTGAGGTTGACGCTGGGGTGGAACCGCAGGCCGCCTTTGTAGGGCCCGATCGCGCTGTTCATCTCGATACGGAAACCGCGGTTGACCTGGACCTCGCCCTGGTCGTCCGCCCACGGAACCCGGAACATGATGACGCGCTCGGGCTCGGTCACCCGATCGAGAATCTTGGCGCTCTGGTAGCGGGGATTTAGCTCTACGACCTCCCACACGGACTCGACAACCTCGTGTACTGCCTGTAGGAACTCCTTCTCGCCAGGGTTCTTGACCGCAACCTGCTGGAGGAATTCATCGATCGAACGGTACATGGAGACGGCTCCTTCGCCTGTTGGTGGACGACTCTGAGATGTATCGCCGCTGGACGGCGGGTAAGGGAATAGTCCGCTACTCGGGGCAGAGTTGCAACCCCCCCACAGCCGCCACTCAGAGCTCCGGGGAAGACGGCGGTCTCGTGTCTTCGGGTGGTCAGGAGACGATCGGCCGGCCCCTGCGTCTCAGCCACGTCTCCAGGAGCCACTGACTGGGGACGAAGAGCAGTAGTGGATAGAGGGCCAGGTTCAGAACCATGTAGACGGCCGGCGGCATGAGGGTTTGTTCGAGGCCGAAGGGTCGCCACAGCCAGTTGAGGTTCAGGGCCGGATCCTGCAGGTAGCTCAGCGGCAGGATGATCCACAGGATCAGGGTCTGGATCCTCCAGGCGCGGCGATCGAAACCCAGACGGTAGAGCGCCCACAGCAGGAGGATCGGAACCCAGAGATGGTAGAAGGAGAGGGCGCGGACGACGAGCGGTTCGGCCGGGTCTAGCATGTACTCGGTGCCGCCGATCGGGTGGAAGCCGAGAGTCAGGCGGCCCAGGAGATCCACACACCACAGCAGCTGGACCAGCACGACGCCGACGGCGGTGGCGGAGAAGAGGGCACGGCTCTCCGACCACAGCGCGATCAGGAGCACGATGTTGCCGACGTCGCAGAGCCAGAGAAAGTTGGCCGGTCCGACGAGGGCGTAGTACACCGGGACCCACACGACGAACCAGAGCGAGTAGGCTAGCTTGAGCCAGAGCGGGATCGAGGGCTGGCGTCTCACTCGGCGCCACGCTCTTCGAGCTCGGCTCGCAGGCGCTGGAGGGACTTGAGCTTCTGCAGCTGACCGAGGCGGAAGCCTGAATGCGCGGCGACGGCCAGGATGCCCACGGTGAAGACGGCCTGCTCGCCGCCGCTCAGCTTGAGTTGGGCAGCATCACCGTCCTGGAGCAGCACGAGGACGATGACGGCCAGCCAGTCGATCGCCACGATCCAGGCACCGCGCCGGAGCGCCCGGCTGAGGGCGCCGTCGTCATCGGCCGGTAGACCTCCGACCTCCTCGAGCAGCATGGAGACGATCGCCTGCGTGCGCCACATTGGTTTCGCCGAGCCTAGTGTACTGCGTCGCAAGTCCTCCGCGGAGTGAAACCTTTCCGCGCCCGCTGCGTCGTATTCCCCAGAGGATGACAAACCTGAGGAGGTAAGCAGTATGCGACAGATCAAGACACGAACACTGGCCTGGGCCCTCGCGGTGATCGTCGGTTCCGGCGCGGCGGTGGCTGATTCCGACCTTTGGCTCCATGTCAAGGTCGATGAGAACGGCGGCGCCAAGGTGATCGTCAACCTGCCGATCAGCCTGGTGGAGAAGGCGATGACGATGATCCCGGCGGATGCGTGGAGCGGCGGCCACATCATGATCGACGGCCATCACGAGTGGACACTGGCAGACCTGCGGGAGCTCTGGCAGGAGGTCAGCTCGACACCCGACATGACGTTCGTCACCGTCCAGGACGAGGGCGACGACGTGCGCGTCTGGAAAGAAGGCGACTACCTCAAGGTCCGCGTGATCGAGGGCGACGGCGATGATACCGAAGTCAACGTTCGGATCCCAGTGCGGGTCGTCGACGCACTCTTGAGCGGCAAGGGCAATGAGCTCAACTTTCGTGCCGCCATCGAGGCTCTGGCGGCCGAGGGCGAAGGCGAGCTGGTGACCGTCAACGACAACGACGATCGCGTCCGCGTGTGGGTCGACCACACCGCGGAGGCGGAGTAGGAGAGAGTCGTGACCAGGGGCCAGAGGTTCTTCAGCTACGCTGCCGCCTCTATCGGGGTCCTGATTCTCGGTTGGGCGGTGCTGATCGCCGGCGTCTACGTCTACGGCGGCGTGGCGACGGTCAGCGTCGTCGAGCGCACGCAGGGCGTGAACATCAGTCTGCCTATCCCGATGGCCCTCGTTCACGCGGCCGTGGCGACCTCCGAGGTCTTCTTTCTCGACGAGATCCTCGACGAGATCGAGATCGAAACCGGCGGCAAGTTTTCTGAATGGGGCCCGGCGGTACTGGGTATCCTGGAGGTTCTCGAGGACGTGCCGAACGGGACTTTGTTTGTGGCGGTCGAGGACGGCGACGAGTCCGTGCGGGTGAGCAAGACGCGTGGCAAGTTCAGGATCGAGGTGGAATCGCCGGACATTACGGTGAAGATCTCCCTGCCGGTGCGCTCGGTTCGCCGGATCGTCAGACAGATCGTGAAATAGGTCGCCCGTTCCAGGGCAAGGCTCTCCCTCCAAGGTGGGCGCAGGCTGTCGCGGCCGGCGCCCACCAGTTTTGTGTGTCTGGGACAGAGCCCCCTCAGCCCGCGCTAGACTTCTCGTGACCAGCGGGGAGGCGTCATGGGCGTTCCACTCAACAGACCCCTACTCGGGGAGTTCCGAGCCGAGCTCGCGGCGACGAGCCGGATGATCGGTCGCATGCCGACAGCTCGCTTGGCGTGGTGCCCGCACGAGCGCTCGATGACGTTGGGGCGACTCGGCTCCCACATCGCCGAGATCGCTCGCTACGGCTCCCTGGTTCTGGGCACCGATCGTCTCGACTCCGAGGTGAGAGCGGTCGGATCTATCGACCTCGAGTCGACGGAGTCCATCGTCGACACCCTGAACTCTCATGGGGCCGACTTCATCACGGCGCTCGAGCAGGCGAGCGATGAGCTTCTCTTAGGCCGCTGGCAGTACTGCAAGGGTGACCGCGTGCTCTTCGATCTGCGCCGGGTCACCGCCCTGCGCATCTTCGTGCTCAACCACCTGATCCATCATCGCGGGCAGCTGTCCGTCTATCTGCGCCTGCTCGACGTAGCGCTGCCCCAGCTCTACGGCCCGACGGCGGACGACCGGACCGGGTTTTGATGGCGCCCCAGCCCAGGGTTGTTCCGCTGCAGGCGCGCCGCGAGGATGATCCCGCGCGCCAGGCGGAGCGCCGACGACGCGACAGAGAAAAGGCCCCGCCAGTGGCGGAGCCCCCTGTTGGCTTCAGAAGAAGCAGTGTCTAGAGTGCGACCCGGTCCTTGAGACCCTTGCCGGCTTTGAAGAAGGGGTACGTCTTGGCGGCGATGGTGATGGTCGCGCCGGTAGCCGGGTTACGGCCTAGGCGCGCCGAACGCCTCTTCGTGCCGAAGGCGCCGAAGCCGAGGATCTGAACGTCGCGGCCGGCATCGAGCTCGATGGCGATAATGCCGTGACCGGGCTTGGTGTCGAACAGCGTCGAGATGACTTCCTGCGCCTTGGCCTTGGAAAGATCGCATTTGTCGGCGAGCTTGTCGGCCAGTTCCTTCTTGTTCATTCAGGCTCCTTCCCCTACTTGGCTGTGGGGCGGCGGCGTGCCTCAGCCCCTGTTGACATGCTAACTACGGGCGCTGCTGATTCCGGGTCTCTGGTTCAACCCATCTGATTCGAACCGTCGAGATGCTAACACGCGCCTTAGCGCGAAGCCAGTGCATTTATTGACCTTTGTTGCATCCGTGGTTTGCCACTGGCTACCTGGGGCCGCTAGTCGATGAAGCGCGCGATCTGGGCGAGCGTCTTCTTTTTGATCCTGGGCACCAGAGCATCCGCGGCCGGATAGCCCGTGACGAGAATCAGATAAGGGCGTTCGTGCGCCGGGCGCTCGAGGATCTCGTTGAGGAAGCGCATCGGGGACGGCGTGTGGGTCAGGGTAGCGAGGCCGGCGTGGTGGAGGGCACAGATGAGCATGCCGGTGGCGATACCGACCGACTCGTTGACGTAATAGTGCTTGAACTTCGCGCCGTCGGCATCGACCCCGCGCAGTTGCGCGAAGACGACGATGAGGTAGGGGGCGATCTCGAGGAACGGTTTGTTCTCGTCGGTCCCCAAGAGGGCGAGCACGTCGAGCCAGGCCTGCGGCGCCCGCTCGCGGTAGAAGGTCCGCTCCTCCTCCTCGGCGGCCTGCCTGATCTCGCGCTTTACCGCTGGATTGGAAACGACGGAGAAATGCCAGGGCTGTTGGTTGGCACCGCTCGGGGCGGAGGCCGCCGCCTCGAGGCAACGTTCGATCACCTCCCGGGCTATCGGGCGATCGGAGAAGTGCCGCACCGTACGGCGCCGCCGCAGCTCGTCGCGAAAGGCACGCGCCCGCTCGAGCATCTCCGGCGGCGGTAGCTCGACATAGTGCTCGAGCGGGCTGAAGTCGAGGTGTTTCGTGGTCATGTCAGATTCTGCCACGGGCCGCCAGCTCACTCCGAGTCGGGCGTTTCCTCCAGGTGGACCACTCGCTGTGGGAACGGAATCTCGATCCCCGCTTCGCCGAGGGTCTGGTAGACCCGCCGGTAGAGATCGTCGAGGACCCGGCCGCGCAGCACCGGCTCGTGGATCCAGCCCAGGAGCTCGTGGTCGATCCCCGAGTCGCCGAAAGCGCGGATCCGCACTCGAGGCTCGGGCTCGGTCAGGATGTCGGGTTGTTCGACCGCAGCGCGCAGCAGGACGTCCCGTACGTGGTCGAGGTCCGAGCCATAGGCGATGCCGACCTTGAGCCGGACGCGCTCGTTCTCCGACGGGCCGCCGCTCTCGTTCATGATCTTCGAGTTGGCGATCACGGCGTTCGGCACCGTGACCTCGATGTCGTCACGGGTCAGGAGCCTCGTGGTGCGCAGGCCGATGTGCTTCACCTCGCCGCGCTCGCCGCTCTCGAGCACGATGAAGTCGCCGAGCTTGTAGGGCGCGTCGGCGAGGATGAAGAGGCCGGCAAAGAGGTTCGCCAGCGTGTCCTTGGCGGCGAAGCCGACGGCGATGCCGACGACGCCGGCGGAGGCGAGCCAGCCGGTAACCGGAATGCTCCACGACAGGCAGAGGAAGTAGAAGATCCCAGCGACCACGACGAGCCTGGCGACTTGGCCGAAGAGCGGCAGGGTACGGTCGGTGACCAACGCGAAGCGGCGCCGGTGGCGACCCGCGACCTCGAGCAGGAGTTGGGCGAGGCGCAGAGCGAACGCTGACCAGACAAAGAGGCCGATCGTCTTGAGCAGGGGGAGAAAGAGCTTGTCGACATACACTTGACGGATCTCGAGCTGGAGCAGCGCCAGCCAGGCGCCGATGACCACGACACTGACGAAGATGGGTCGATGCAGCGCGGCGATGAGCTTGTCGTCAAAATCGGTCTCGGTCATGGCCGCCCAGGCTCGCAGGGCGCCGGTCAGGAACCAGTCGACGAGCTTGGCGACGATGACCGCCACCAGCACAATGGCGCCGGCGCGCGCATACTCGTTGGTGCCGACGAGATCGAGGATTGGCTGCAGCCATTCAGGTGTCGTCATGTCGTCTCCTCGGGAGAATCGCCCGGTGAGTGAATCAGTCCGGCCAGACCACCGGCCATGGCAAGCAGGGCGATGAGATTGGGGATCGCCATCATCCCGTTGAGAATGTCCGCCCAGGCCCAGGTCAGGCGTGGACCGGCGATGGCGCCGCCCGCGATGGCGCCGCAGTAGAGCACCCGGTAGTACCGTCGAGCCTGCGGGCCGAACAGATAGACTGCGCTCTGCTCGCCGTAGAACGACCAGGTGATCAGGGTCGTGAGGCCAAAGAGGACCGAGCAGACGAGGACCAGGGGGCCACCCACGCTCCCCAGGGCGCGTGAGAATGCCTGGGCTGTCAGCGCGGTGGAATCGAGGCCTGAATGCCAGGCGCCGGTGACCAGCAGAACCAGACCGGTGGCGGTGGAGACCACCAGCGTGTCGACGAACACCCCGAGCATCGCCACCTTGCCCTGGCGCACCGGATCTCGGGTCTGGGCCGAGGCGTGGGCGATCGGGACCGAGCCGGTGCCGGCCTCGTTGGAATAGACGCCGCGCGCGACGCCGAAGCGGAAGGCCTCGCGCACGCCGGCGCCGAGGAAACCGCCAGTCGCGGCCGCGGGCGAGAACGCGTGGGTGACCACCAGTCTCAGGCTCGGCACGATCTGGTCGCGAAAGGCGAACAGGACGACCGCGGACCCGGTCAGGTACAGCACCCCCATCAACGGCGCCAGGACCTGCGAGGTGCGGGCCACCGAGCGCACGCCGCCGATGATGGCAAAGCCGCAAACCGCGGCCAGGACCAGGCAGGTAGTGATCGCGCTCCAGCCGAGCTGCGAGCTCACGACCGACGCAATCGAGTTGCTCTGGACCACGGTCGTCGCCAGCAGCGTCTTGAGCGCTAGCCCGAAGGCGAAGAAGGCCGCGACTCGGGGCCAGCCGAGGCCGTCTCGAAGGTAGTACATCGGTCCGCCGACGAAGAGGCCGTCTTTGCCGCGCTTGCGGTACTGCACGCCGAGGACCGACTCCGCAAACATCGTGCCCATGCCCACCACGCCGGAGATCCACATCCAGAAGAGGGCTCCGGGTCCGCCGGCGGTAACGGCGGTGGCGACGCCGGCCAAGTTGCCGTTGCCGACGATGCCGCCGATGGCGGTCATCAAGGCAGCGAACGGAGAGATGTCGCCTGCTCCGTCGCTCCTGGCGCTCGACAGGAGCTTGATCGACGCAACGAACTCCCGGACCTGCACTGCTCGGAGACGAAAGATGAGATAGACGCCGGTGCCGAGCACGAGCGTCAGCATGGGAAGG
>JAPUJD010000341.1 GCA_027296385.1 Acidobacteriota bacterium
GCGCTCCTCCTCGGGCAACGACTTCCATACCGCCACCACCGCGGTGGTCAGCTCCTGCCAGCCGAAGCGGTCGGCGAAGTGCGGCGGCAGCGGGCCGAGAACGTTGTCCTCCGCCGACGTGGGCTGCATGCGCAGGGCCCGTTGATAGGCGATGAAGCGTTCGACCGGCAGGATCGGCGCCGCCATGGGCGCGGTGAGGGCACCGGTCAGCAGCAGGAAGACGACCAGCACCGGCCGCAGCCAGCGCCGACGCCCGTGCGCCAGGAGCCGGCCGGTGGCGACACAGCCCGCCGCCAACAGGACCGGATAGGTCGGCGCCAGATAGTAGGGCTTACCGCGCAGCGCGATCAACACCACCAGCACCGCCACGTAGATCAAGCCGAGTACCCGGAAGCGCCGGCCCTGCTTGTCGAAGAGCAGGTAGAGCAGGCCGGCGAGCCAGAGCGGCAACAGAAAGGGGCTCATGTCCATCACCTGGGTGGCGAGGAAATCCAGGGTCGACAGGGCGGCGATCTTGTAGCGTATGGCGTTGGCGATGAACTCGAGCGTCGGCCAGCCGTGGACCATCTGCCAGATCAAGTGCGGCAGGAAGAGCAGGCCGGCGAGGCCGCCGCCGAGCCACAGCCACCGGCTGCGCAGGTGCCGGCGAAGCGGTGTCGCCAGCAGGCCGACGACGAGGCCGAGGCCGAGTAAGAGCACGCTGATCTTGTTCAGCAGGCCGAGGCCCGCCACCAGACCCACGGGCAGCCACAGTCGAGGATCATCGGTGATCACGACGCGCGCCACCAGCCACAGGACGAGAACCCAGACCACGAGATCGATGGCGTTCATCGAGTAGAAACCGGTCATGCCCAGGTACTGCGGCACGCTAGCCGCCGTCAGGGCGGCCAGCCCCTGAGCGAAGCGACCCCCGCCCAGCTCGCGGGCGAGCACCGCCGTCATGAGTACCAGGAAGCCCGCTGCCAAGGTGGGCAGCAGGCGCAGCGCGATGACCGAGTCACCGAAGAGGGCGCGCTGCAGCCACAGCAGAGCGATCGACAGCGGCGGGTGGTCGACGTAGCCCCAGGCCAGGTGGTCGGCGCACGCCAGGTAGTAGAACTCGTCGCGGAAGACGCCGTAGTTGCCGTGGGTCAGAAGACGCAACAACATCTGGGCCGCCGCCAGGCCCCAGGCTACCGGGGTGACGGCGAGGACCGGTGGAATGAGATCGCGCCACGCCAGGTCGCGCAACGTTGCTTCGCGCGGGTCTTGTAGGTCGGTCGTCGGACCAGTGCTCTCCACCATCACGGACTCGGAAGTCCTCCTTCTCCGGTCAGGGAACGGTCACGCTCCAGGCCGAAGTGTCGCCGGTCTCGAAGCCGTCGCTGAAGATATTGTCGAAGGCGGTCACGAAACCAGACAGGGGTCCGATCTCGCCCTCGAGGGTGTCGCTGCCGCCGTAGGGGATGCCGGCGGCGCCCAACATCTCCTCCTCGGAGAGCGGCGCGATGCCCGTGGCGAAGCCGAGGTTGAGTGCCGTACTGACCAAGGTCGCCGCGATCGCTTGCAGGACGGTGTTGGGATGAAAGAAATCGTGGACGAACGCCGCCGTCGGGTCGGCGCCGGTCGGGGTGTCGGCGGCGGTCAGGTCGATCTCCACGTTGCCCACCAGCAGGATGGTCCGAGGCGCGAGGTGGGTGCCGAAGACGGCGCGCCCAAAGGCGAACTGATCGAGGAAGACGAGGTTCCTCACCGCGGCGAGATCACGAATCGCGTCCCGCCACTGCGCCAGGGCGAGGGCAGCGGCCTCGCGCGCGACCGGGTCGGGAAAAAGAGACTGGGTGAGCGGCGCCACTCCTGGGTCGAGCAGGCTGAGCAGGACGACGCCGGCGCCGGTGGGCAGAATGGTGTCGACGATCGAGCCCAGATGATCGGTGCGCTGGGTGATCCAGGCGTCGATCTGGGCCTGTGTCCAGTTACCGTCGTAGATCTCGGCGTAGGCGTCGCCGATGAAGTCGTTGACGCCGATGTTGACGACGACGTGCGACACGCCGCGGTTGACGGCTCCGTCGGCGACTCCGAGATGCTGACCGGTGGCGAGAGCGTCGTCGATGGTGGCGCCGGAGCGCGCCCAGTTGTCCTCGTAGCCGGTGCGCCGGGGCTCGCCCCAGGTGCCTCCCGGCTGACCCGCCTCGGCGGCGGTCGGGCCGAAGGTCAGGCCGCGCTCATCGACCAGGAGGATGGTCCAGTTGCGGGCGTAGTCGTAGTCCGCCTCGAAGTACTCGTCGGTCAGGCTGTCGCCGACGGCTCCGAGACGGTCGAGAGGCTGCCCCGCGGCGAGCGCCGCGCTGAGAGCGAGCAAGACCCCACAGGCGAAACGGTGCATCGGCGAGACCCTAGCACCCGAGCTCGAGCTACCAGCTCTCGAGCTCGGCGACGATGTCACGCACGACGGCGAAGCCGCCGCGCCAGAACTCGGGATCGGTCGGATCGACGCCGGCCGCGGCCAGGACCTCGACCGGCGGCGCCGCGCCGCCGGTGGCGAGCATCGCGAGATAGCCCGGCACGAAGGCGGCGCCCTCTTGCTGGTAGCGCCGGTAGAGAGCCAGGACGAGAAGCTGGCCGAAGCTGTAGGCGTAGCAGTAGAACGGCGTCTGGTAGATGTGCGGGATGGTGACCCACTCGCGCCGGAACTCGTCGCTGAGCTCGACGGCGTCGCCGAACTGCTGGCGCAGGGTGTCGAAGTAAATCTCGTCCAGGCTGTCGACGGCGGCGCCGTCGGCGATTGCCTGATGGGCGGCGATCTCGAAGCGGGTAAAGTAGGACTGGCGGATGACAGTGGCGTAGATGTCGTCCATCTGCGCCGCCAGCAGCTCGCGGCGCACGGCGGGGTCGGTCTCGCCCTCGAGCAGTCGAGCGGTCAGCAGCTGCTCGGCGAAGACCGAGGCGGTCTCGGCCAGGGGTAGGCAGGAGTGCTGGGTGAGCACCGAATGGTCAGCGGCCAGCAGGCTGTGGACGGCGTGGCCGAGCTCGTGCGCCATCGTCGCGACGTCGCGTACTTTCGACGTGTAGTTGAGCAACACCCAGGGTGTCTGGCTCGGCAGCACGGTCGAGCAGAAGGCGCCACTCTTCTTGCCGGGCCGAATCTCGGCGTCGATGTGATCGGCGGCGAAGACCCGCTCGGCGCGCGCGGCGAAGTCGGTGTCGAAGGCCTTGAAGGTGTCGAGCACGAGCTCCACGGCCTCTTCGTATGGCACTTCCTTGTCGCTGGCGGTGAGCGGGGCGTAGACGTCGTAGCGCCGCAGCTTGTCGACCCCGAGCCAGCCGGCCTTGAGCTCGAAGTAGCGCTGGAAGAGCCCGATGTGCTCGCTCGCCACGTCGAGCAGGGCGTCGACGGCGGCGTCCGGAATGTCGTTGCGGGCGTTGCGCACCGCGATCGGCGAGGCGTAGCCGCGCAGCTCCTGGAACTCGCTGGCCCAGTCGCGCACCCGATGCAAGTAGATCTGGGCCAGGATGTTGGCGTCGCGGTCGAAGACGCGGTAGAGCTCCTGGTAGGCCGCGGCCCGGCGCTCGGGATCGGTCGAGTAGACGTGGCTCATGAGCTCGCCGCGGGTCAGCGTCTTGGCCTCGCCGTCGATCTCGAGGGTGAACTCGAGGCGGTTGGTGAGCATCGAGTAGAGCGTCGTCAGGGCGCTGATGCCGTTGGCGTCTTTTAGGTTGATGATCTGCTCGGAGGTCTCCTCGAGGGTGAACGGCTTGAGCCGCCGCAGGTCGGAGAGGAAGTGACGCTGGTCGGCGTGGGTCGCGGCGTCGGGCAGCAGGCGCTCGGCCGCGTCGTCGTCGAGATCCTTCCACCACAGGCCGAAGAAGAGCAGCCGGTTCTGGAATCCGGTCAGGACGTGCTCGAGGCGGCTCTTGTAGGCCAGCGCGTCCGAGGCCTGAGTGTCGGCGGCGAACCAGAGCGAGCCGTAAGCGCCGAGCACGTAGAGTTTCTCGACCAGGCGCTCGTAGCGGTTGACGATCGCGAGCAGGACCGCCGGCTCGATCCCGTCGCCGAGCGCTTCGCGCTGCTCCTCGAACGCGGCCACCTCGGCCTCAGCTTCCGCCAGGCGCGCGGCGACGGTCTCCTCGCTCGCGTCGGGCAGGAGCTCGGTGAGGGTCCAGTCTTTCTGGCGGTACGAATGGGCGGGCTCAGCGACAGTCACGGTCGGCCTCCGGGGCGGGATCATAGCGCGGAGCCGTCGCCCCTTACACTAGGCCTCGATGCATCCCATCGACTGGTGGTTCGTGGCGGCGTACCTGGTGTTCGCGCTGTCGGCCGGCGTGCTGCTGGCCCGGCGGGGCGGGGCGAGTGTCGACGAGTTCTTCCTCGCCGGGCGGCGGCTGCCGTGGTGGCTGGCGGGCACCTCGATCGTCGCTACTACCTTCGCCGTCGACACTCCGCTGGTGATCAGCGGCTGGGTGCGCGACTACGGCATCTGGAAGAACTGGCTCTGGTGGTGCTACGCCCTGACCGGCCTCTTGACTGGTTTCGTCTTCGCGCGCTGGTGGCGCCGTGGCGGGGTGATGACCAAGGCCGAGTTCGCCGAGCTGCGCTACGGCGATACCGGCGCGCGCTGGCTGCGCGGTTTCCTCGGCGTGCTGCACGCTGGTTTCATCGACATCATCGCCATGTGCTGGGTCCTGCTGGCGGCGACCAAGATCGTCGACGTGCTCTTCGGCATCGACAAAGTCGTAGGCTTGACGATCGCCTGCCTCGTCGCGCTGACCTATTCACTGCTGGCGGGGCTCTGGGGCGTGGTGGTGACCGACCTGGTGCAGTTCGTCATCTCGATGGTCGGTGCGGTGGTGCTCGCGGTCCTGGTCTGGCAGGCAGTCGGGGGCGGCGAAGCCGTGGCGGCGGCGGTGGCCTCAGGCAGCCTGGCGGCCGAGCGCCTGGCGTTCCTGCCCTCGCCCGGCCCCGGTGGGCCGCTGGCCGCCAGCTTCTGGACCACTCCGGTGGCGGCGCTGGCGGTCTACCTGGGAGTGAGCTGGTTCGCGGTCGAGAGTGCCGACGGCGCGCCGTTGACGGTGCAGCGCATCTCGGCCACGCGCGACGAGCGCCAGGGCGTCTTGGCGGTGGTCTGGTTCGCGGTGGCCAACAACGCCTTACGGCCGTGGCCGTGGATCCTCGTCGCGGTGGCCTCGCTCCTGGTGCTACCGCCGCTCGAGGTCACCTCGCCGGTGGCGGGCACCGTCGAGACGGTGACGCCGGCGCTGATCAGCGTCCGTACAGCCGCCGGCGAGGAGCGCTACGTCGCCCTGGTGCCGGAGGGCTCGGCGCCCGACTGGAGACCCCTGGCGCGAGTGCAGGCCGGGCAGGAAGTGGTGGCAGGCGAGGTCCTGGCGCGCAGCGACTCGGAGCGCGCGTACGTCGTGATGCTCAAGCGTTACCTGCCAGTGGGTCTCCTGGGGTTGGTAGCGGCGTCTTTGATCGCCGCCTTCATGTCGACCATCGACACGCAGATCAACGTGGCCGCGTCGTTCTTCGTCAACGACGTCTACCGGCGGTTCCTCAACCCGGCTGCCAGCGATCGGCACTACGTTCTCGTGGCGCGCCTGGCCAGCATCGCCGTGCTGGCGCTCGCCGCCGCGGTGGCGTCGGTGGCCGATTCGATCAGCGCGCTCTTCACCCTCTTCATCTCCTTCCTCGGCGGCGTGGGGCCGGTCTACCTGCTGCGCTGGTTCTGGTGGCGGGTGACCGCCTGGGCCGAGATCGCCGCCATGCTGAC
>JAPUJD010000342.1 GCA_027296385.1 Acidobacteriota bacterium
GTCATGGCCCAGGCCTTCGGCGTGCCCGCCTTTCCGGTGGACACCCACATCCATCGCCTGGCGGCAAGGTGGGGGCTGTCGAACGGCTCCAACGTCGGGCGCACCGAGCGCGATCTGAAGGCGGCCTTCCCACGCGACACCTGGAACCGGCTTCACCTGCAGATCATCTACTTCGGCCGTGAGAACTGTCCGGCCAGGCGCCACGACCTCACGGCTTGCTCCATCTGCTCATGGGCGGCGACGAAGAGGCGAATCCGCGAAGAGCACGCTCGCTGGAAGCATTGACGTATACCCCATGGGGGTATACGATCCATACCCCCTGGGGGTATCTATGAATCCAGACACCAAGAACGAGCTGCTCAAGCGCCTGAAGCGGGCCGAGGGTCAGATGACCGCCGTGCGCCGGATGGTGGAGGAGGACGAGGGCTGCGTTGACGTCCTGCTGCAGATCTCGGCCGTGCGCGGTGCCCTGAGCAAGGCCGGGCAGGTCCTGCTCGGTTCTCACATCGAAACCTGTGTCTCCGACGCGCTAAAGCACGGCGACGAAGAGGCTCGCCGCCGGCAGGTCGATGATCTGATGGAGATCTTCGGCCGTTTCGGCGGCATCGCGGCGCGCTGAGGTCGACATGCTGCCTGCAATCTGGGAGATCCTGACGCAACTGGCGCCCTGGCTGCTGCTGGGGACGGTCATCGCCGCCGTCCTCCATGTGGTACTGCCGCGCGACCTCATCAGCCGCCAGTTCACCGGCTACGGCGGCGTCGTCAAAGCGGTCCTGCTCGGCGTCCCGATGCCGCTCTGTTCCTGTGGCGTGATCCCGGCCGGGCTCGGGCTCAAGAAGGACGGTGCGAGCGACGGCGCGGCGGTGGGCTTTCTGATTTCGACGCCCCAGACCGGGGTCGATTCGATTCTCGTCTCGGCCTCCTTCCTCGGCTGGCCCTTCGCTCTCTTCAAGGTCGCGAGCGCGGCGGTGACGGGACTCGTGGGCGGCTGGTGGACCGAGCTCGCGACCCCAGCCTCGGAGGCGCGGCCCGTCGAGCAGCGGGGAGGTTCGCGGCCCGGCAGCGTGGTGAGCGAGATGACCGCTCACGGAGTCGACATCCTGCGCAGCATCTGGCGCTGGCTGCTCTTCGGGGTCATCGTCTCGGCGGCGATCGAGGTGCTCCTTCCCACCGAGGCTCTGGCAGCGATCGGTCGATTCGGCAGCTTCGGCGCCGGAGTCGCGGCGCTGGTGGTTGCGCTGCCGCTCTACGTCTGTGCCACCGCCTCGGTCCCGATCGCCGCCGCCCTGGTCGCCGCCGGCATGCCGGCCGGAGCTGCGCTCGTCTTCTTGATGGCCGGTCCCGCGACCAACATGGCCACCATCGGCGCCGTCTACCGCGGTCTCGGCAAGAGGCCGTTGGCGATCTACCTCACCACCATCGTGGTCGGTAGCCTGGGCCTGGGCGTGCTCTTCGACGGCGTCATCGGCAGCACGGCGGCGCGCGCCGCCATGGCCCACGAGCACGAGGCCGCATGGTGGGGGATCGCGAGTGCCCTGATCCTCGTTGGCCTGTTGGTCTGGTTTGCCGCCGAAGACCTGAGCCGAATGGCCAAGGGCACGAAGCTCGACGCAGGTGACGGCGACCACGTCACGATCCCCATCGAGGGCATGACCTGCGAGGACTGCGTCCGTCAGGTGGAGAGCGCGCTGCGGGCCACCGAGGGTGTGACGGCTGTCGGGGTCAGCCTCGAAGACGGACGAGCCGTGGTCGCCGGGTCAGCCGGTGCCGAGCTCCTGCGCCAGGCGATCGCCGGCGCCGGCTATCACCCGCTCTAGCCCTCGAGCGCCAGGACCCGCCGCAGCCAGAGTCCGATGGCCTCGATCTCTTCGAGGCAGACCTCGTGAGCCATTGGGTAATCGTGCGCCTCGACGTCCCAGCCCCGTTCGGTGAGCCAGCGCCGGGTCGCGAGGCCCTTGTCGTGGGGCACCATCGGGTCGAGGCTGCCGTGGGCTTGGAAGATCGGCACCTGTCGATTGGCTGCCGAAAGCTCGGCCTCGAGGGCTTCGGGGGCGACGAGATAGGCCGATAACGCCATGATGCCGGCCAGACGCTCGGGATAGCGCAGGCCGGTAAAGAGCGCGATCGCGCCGCCTTGCGAGAAGCCGGCGACGACGATGCGCTCGGTGGCGATGCCGCGCTCGACCTCGCGGGCGATGAATCTCTGCACCTCGGCGTCGCTCACCCGGATCCCGGCTTCGTCCTGGCCCTGGACCTCGAGACTCTTGATGTCGTACCAGGCGGGCATGACGAAACCGCCATTCAAGGTCACGGGTATGCTCGGGGCGTGGGGAAAGATGAAGCGCACCGGGTGATCGTCACCCAGGCCGAGCTGCGGCACGATGGGCGCAAAGTCGTGGCCGTCGGCGCCCAGGCCGTGGAGCCAGATGACGGCGGCGGTGGCCGGGCGCGGGGGCTCCTGCCCGATCGAGGGGAGGAGTTTGTCGCTCATCACTCGAGATCGGCGTAGACCGGGGCGTGATCGGAGGCCGTCAGGCCGTCCTTCTTCTTGCGGTAGTCGCGGTCGATGACCACGTCGCGCACGCGTGCTAGCAACGTCGGCGTGGCGAGCAGGAAGTCGATTCGCAGACCGAGATTGCGATGGAAGGAGCCTCCGCGGTAGTCCCACCAGGAGTACATACGCTCCTCGGGATGGCGGTGGCGAAAGAGGTCGACGAGACCCCACTCGAGCAGGCGCTCGAACCGGGCACGCTCGGCCGTGGTGTGGAAGATCCGGTCGCCGGTCTTCTCCGGTGGGTGATGGCTGTCGAGCTCGGCGGGGCAGAGGTTGAGATCGCCGCAGAGCACGGCGGCCTCCTCAGTCGATCGTGTCTCGCTCCAGAAGGTCGCCAAGCTGTCGAACCAGTCGAGCTTTCTGGGGTAGTCGTCGTGCGCTAGGTGCTTGCCGTTGGGGCAGTAGATGGTGGTGAAGGAGAGGTCTCCGAACTGCGCCGTGACGAGTCGGGAGCCGAAGTCCTCCTGGCCGGGCAGTCCTCGCTGCGTCAACGTGCCCGCCTCGCGACTCAGAATGGCGACACCGTTCCAGGCCTTCTGGCCGTGGACGGTGGCGTGGTAGCCCACGGCTTCGAAGTCGGCATGGGGGAACTGCTCGTCGGTGAGCTTGAGCTCCTGCAGACCGACGAGGTCGGGCTGCCGGGCGGCGAGCCAGTGGCGGACGAAATCGAGCCGGGCCCGGAGGCCGTTGATGTTCCAGGTGGCGATCCGCATGAGGTCGAATGATAGCCGAGCCGCGCCTGATGTCGACTGGGTAAGATCGGCTGCGACTTTGAGCTCTCCAGACACACCGCTCCGCCTCCGACTACAGGCTCTGGCCGGGATTGTCGGCATCTCGTTCTCGGCCATCTTCGTTCGGCTCTCGGGGACGTCGCCGACGACCGCCGCCTTTTTCCGCGCCGCCTACGCTCTGCCGCTCCTCGCCCTGCTCTGGCTACCGGTGCGACATCGCGACGGCAGAGGCACCAAGGCTCGGCTGATCGCGGTCTTCGCCGGTGTCATTCTGGGTGCCGACCTGGCCGCCTGGCATCGATCGATCGAGTCGATCGGCGCCGGCTTGGCTACCGTTCTCGCCAGCACTCAGGTCGTCTTTGTGGCGTTAGTGGCCTGGTGGCTCCACGGCGAGCGGCCGCGGCGTGCCGCCTGGTTGGCCTTACCGGTGATGCTGCTCGGAGTGGTCCTGACGTCTGGCTTGGGCGCCACCGGAGCCTACGGGAGCGACCCGCTGCGGGGTGTCGCCTACGGGGTGCTGACCGCCGTGCTCTACACGTTGTTCCTGTTGGTGATTCGCTCGGCCAGCTCCGGCGACGCACCCGTGGTGGGACCGTGGCTCGACGCGACGGCTGGAACGCTCCTCGGCGTCTGGTTGCTCGGCTTGCTCGACGGCGGGCTCGACTACGCCTTCGCCTGGCCGGCGCACGCCTGGCTCATCGCCCTGGCCATGGTCGCCCAGGTCTTCGGCTGGCTGCTGATCACCCGGTCGATGTCGCAGATGCCGGCGGTCGAGACTTCGATTCTCCTTCTTGCGCAGCCGATGCTGACTGTCGTGTGGGGCACGCTCCTGCTCGACGCGCGACTGTCGACGCTGCAGGGGGCCGGTGTCGCGCTGGTTTTCGCCGGCATCGGCTACCTCTCGATCGGAGCTGGAGGACCGCCGACTGTCGGCCCCGAGCACCGTCGCGAATAGCCGCAGCGGTGGCCGCTTGAGCGGCACGGTGGGGTTCGGTACCATGGCGC
>JAPUJD010000343.1 GCA_027296385.1 Acidobacteriota bacterium
GAAAACGATCTCCGAGTACCAGGCGGTCCGGAAGTTCGACGACGGCGGAATGCCCGAGCTGGGCTTTCGCGATTCCTACGAGAGCGAGGTCGCGGCCTATGAGCTGGACAAGTTGCTCGGCTTCGGCTTCGTGCCTCCCACCGTGGTGCGCAAGCTGCGCCGCGAGACGGGTTCGCTGATGCTGTGGATCGATGGCTGTATCACCGAGGGTGAGCGCCGGCGGCGCCGCGTGAACCCGCCGGACTCCGAGGCCTGGTCGCAGCAGATCTACGACGCTCGGCTGTTCCATCAGTTGATTCACGACAGCGACTACCAGAACCTCAGCAACCTGCTGGTCGATCCCGACTTCAAGCTCTGGGTGGTGGACCAGTCGCGGGCCTTCCGCACGCAGGGGAAATTGCTCAATCAGCAGTACCTCCGGCGTTTCTCCCGCCGAACGCTCGAGCGCTTGCGGGAGCTGACGCCCGAGCTTCTGGAAGAGAAGCTCGGCGAGTGGCTCACCCCGCGCCAGCGCAAGGGTCTGCTCATCCGCCGGGATCTGCTTCTCGACGCGGCCGAGAAGCTGGTGGCGGAGCAGGGTGCCGAGACGGTCCTCTTCTGAGCCCGCGCTCTGCTACCCTCGCTGCCCAGCTGCTTCCCACAGAGGAGAAACCATGTACCGAATCGTCCGCCTTCTGGCCGCCGCCGTGGTCGTCACGTCCCCGCTCGCGGCACAGGAGGCGCCAGCCGCCGCCGAGCCGCCAGTAATCCCCGAGGCGAAGTCCTCCGTGACGCACCACGAGATCAGCGTGGGCGGCGAGAGAATCGCCTACACCGCCACCGCCGGGTACTTGATTGTCGACAGCGCCGAGGAGAAGCCGGTTGCCAAGTTCGGCTACACGGCCTACGTACGGGACGGCTTCGACAACCCGGCCGAGCGTGCGATCACCTTCGCCTTCAACGGCGGTCCAGGGTCGGCCTCGATCTGGCTGCACATGGGTGTCCTGGGCCCGAAGATCGTCGTTACGCCTGACGCCGACTTCGCGGCGCCGCCGCCCTACCAGGTGATCGACAACGAGCACAGCATCATCGACGTGACGGATCTGGTGATGATCGATCCGGTCGGCACCGGCTATAGCCGGCCGATCGGCGAGGCCAAGGGCGAGGACTTCTGGGGCGTCGATCAGGACATCGACTCGGTCTCCCGCTTCATCAAGGAGTACGTGAGCCAGAACGAGCGCTGGGCGTCGCCCAAGATCCTGCTCGGCGAGAGCTACGGCGGCATGCGATCCGGCGGTGTCGCTCTGGCGCTGCTCGAGCGCCACGGCATGGCCTTGAACGGTACGGTGCTCGTTTCCCCCTTCATGGAGATGGTCACCGGATTCGACGGCCTGGGCATCGACCTGCCTCACGTGATGTTTCTTCCCACCCTCTCGGCGACGGCCTGGTACCACGAGGCGCTCGCCGACCGCCCGGACGACCTGCGTTCTTTGCTCGCCGAGGTGAAGGCCTTCGCCTACGACGAATACGCTCCGGCTCTGCTCAGGGGAAGCCGTCTCGGCGAGAGCGAGCGGGCCGCGGTGCTGGCGAAGCTGGCCCGCTACACAGGAGTTGGCGCAGACTATTGGGACCGGGCCAACCTGCGTGTCAATCACCAGCAGTTCGTCAAGGAGCTGCTGCGCGACCGCAAGCAGACGGTGGGGCGGATCGACTCGCGCTACGCCGGACGCAGCTTCAACCTGCTCGGCGAGGAGATGAGCTACGACCCGCAAGCGGCTGCCGTGAGCGCCGCCTTCACCAGCGCCTTCCTCCACTACTACCACCACGAGCTCGACTTTGGTCGCGACCTCGAGTACAAGGTCTCGGGCGGGCTGTGGCGAGAATGGGACTGGAGTCACCGCGCGCCGGATAGCGGCGGCTTCACCCTTCCCTTCCCCAACACCTCGATCGACCTCGCTCACGCCATGGGCAAGAACCCGGCGATGAAGTTGCTGGTACAGCAGGGCTACTACGACCTCGCAACCCCGCAGCTCGCCACCGAGTACTACATCGACCACATGGACCTGCTGCCCCAGCAGCGCGAGAACATCACCTTCGAGTACTACGACGCCGGGCACATGATGTACCTCCATCCGCCCTCACTGGTGAAGTTCAAGGACGACCTGGCGCGCTTCATCCGCATGGCGACGGGCACGTAGGACCGATCTCGGCTCACCGCGTCGGGCGGTGTGGCCGAGAGGGAGTCGACGGTCCGGTTGACAGGGATTCCATCAAGCGGCCCAGCCTGGGGTGGGACGAGCTCGCGCACGAAGGGCTGTCGATCGAGAACGACTAACCCCGAGTCGAGTTGGAGCGGCCAAGCGAGGCGCCGAAGACGGCGCCTCGCTTGGCGCTCCAAGCAGGGCGCAACTCGCCGTGGGAGGAGTTGTTATTCGTAGCGCAACGCGAGCACGGGTCTCGACGTCGCGGCTCTTGCCGCCAGTCCACCGACGGTCAGCCAGGCGACCAGCAATGCCGCCAGCGCTGCGCCGAG
>JAPUJD010000344.1 GCA_027296385.1 Acidobacteriota bacterium
GGCGCTGCCCTTGGTCGAGAAGGAGAGCAGGGCGACCCGGGGTTCGACGCCCAAGAGCTGGCGGCAGCTGGCAGCGGCGGCGATGGCGATGTCGGCCAACTGGCCCGGGTCCGGGTCGGGCACCACACCGGCATCGCTGTAGATCAGCTCGCGACCATCCGGCAGCGACATCAGAAAGCACGACGAGAGCAATTCGTCGCAGCCCGCGAGCCCGATGGTATGCAGCGCGACTCGCACCGTCTCGGCGGACGTCGCCTCCGCCCCCATCACGACGCCGTCCGCCCGGTCCGACGCTGTCAGCAGGCCGGCGTAGTAGCCCGGTCGGCGCACGAGATCGAGTGCCCTGGACTCATCACCCCCCAGTCTTGCCGCCAGGAGAGCGGTCAACTCCGCACGCGCAGTGTCGGTCGCCGGATCGATCACTTCGAGAGCCGACGACCCAAGGTCCGCGCGAGCCAGTGCCGCGGTCACGGCCGAGAGATCACCGATCAGCAGGGGCTCACAGATCGCCTCCGCGCGGGCCTGGGCCGCCGCCTGCAGAACCCGGGCGTCGGTCGCCTCCGGCAGCGCGATCCGTGCCAGCGGTCCGCTCAGGCTCTGCCGCAACCTTCCTATCGGATCCAACGACGGCTCAACTGGTCGCCGCGCAGAGCTCGAGCACGGCGTTCTCGACTTCGTCGATCATGTAGTCGGGAGTGGAGGCGCCGGCGGTGATGCCTACGGTCTCGACGCCCTCGAACCACTCGGCCTCGAGGTCCCCTAGGTCGTGGACGAGGTAGCTCGGCTTGAGCTCACGGCCGAGCTCCCAGAGATGCCGCGTATTGGCGCTCTGGCGACCCCCGATCACCAGGATGACGTCGATCTCGGGATCGGCACCGAGTTCGCGGACCGCGTCCTGATTTTCCTTGGTGGCGTAGCAGATCGTGTCGGCCCGCGAGACGTCCGCGGCCTGCGACTCTATGTAGCGCACGACGTCCTCGTACTCCTCGGCGTTGAGGGTCGACTGATAGAGCACTTTGATCTTCGCGTAAGCGCGCCAGTCCACCGCCGCGGCCTCCCCGAGTGTCGTGAGCACGTGGTAGCTGGCCGGATCACGGTCATGGGTGTAGCCGATAACTTCGCGATGGTCAGGCTTGCCGATGAAGACCAGGTGCATGTTGCGGGCCACCGCTGCGTCCGCTTCGTCGTGGATGTCGTAGACGAACGGGCAGGTGGTGTCGAGGATCCTGAGGCCGCGGTCACGCGCTTCGTCGTGGAAAGAGGGGGGCACCCCGTGGGCCGAAAAGACCACGGTGCCGGTGGTGGTGACGTCGAGCGACTCGATCGTCGGCACGCCGAGCTCGGCCATCTCATCGACCACGCGCTCGTTGTGGACCACCTGGCCGAGAATCTGCCCGTTCTTGCCGCCGGCACGAGCGAACTTCTTGACCTTCTTGTCGGCGATCCTGACGCCAGCGCAAAATCCGTACTTGACGGCTCGTATGAACTTCATCGACAAATGATCATACCAGCCCACAGGGGCAGCGTCGCCTCCACCGGAGTACCGGAGAGTTGTGACTCCCCACGGACAACCGCCGTCCTCTACATGGAACGCGGACTCATGATGAACGCCCTCTGGCCGCTCTCAAACCGCTGAAAACACAGGCCTGATCCCGTTGGCACCACTGTTGCTCAACAGGGGGTTGGTAGAAGGGATCACGACCCACTCTCGAGGAGACGTCCATGTTGAAGAAGAGCCTGTTGGCATCCATCGTCCTGGGACTGCTGGTAGCTGCTGAGCCAGCCATGGCTCAAGGCGGGAACTACCGCCCGGCCGGCGGCGGCAACCAGCTACGGTTCCGTGTCGGCAACTTCGAGCCGGACGGCGAGTCCGAATACTGGGACAGCACCTTCTTCGACTTCACCGGCTCGCCCTCCTCATTCGAGGACGCGGTCGTCGGCATAGACTTCATCCACTGGCTCGGTCCCCATCTCGGGCTGATCGCCTCGGGCAACGGGTACGAGACCGACACCGTCCAGACCTACCGGGACTTCGAAGATGCCTCCGGCCGCGACATCCGCCATACGACCCGCTTCGAGGTCGCCAGCGGCACCGTCGGTCTCATCCTCCAGTTCGCCGGCCGTAAGGCCGCCATTCAACCCTACATCGGCGGCGGTGGCGGCTTCTACGACTGGACCCTCGAGGAGCGGGGTGACTTCATCGACTTCGGCAGTGACGCACTCGTCATCTTTTCCGACACGTTCTTCACCGACGGAACCGCTTTCGGCACCTTTTTCCTGGCCGGCGTCAGCGTCCCCGTCGGCGACAGCTGGTCGGTGTTCGCCGAGGCCCGTTGGGACTCGGCCGATGACGAGCTGACGGGCGATTTCCAAGGACTGGGCGACCTCGACCTCGCCGGTCGCCAGATCGCCGCCGGCATCTCCTGGCGCTTCTAGCTTGGAGCCAGAGGTTGAGCTCGGTCTGGAACATCAGCCGACTAGCGCCGCCAGGCTCGCCAGGTCCGGCACCTCGAGATCCGGTACGACCTGGGCCGGCGGCGTGGCGCCCTCGCCAGCCTGGTCGCGGCGGCGATTGACCCAGACGGTGGCGAAGCCCAGCTCCCGAGCGACACCGATATCGTGGTAGAGGCTCTGGGCGACGTGCAGGATCTGCTCCCGCGCCACACCGAAACGCTCGAGCGCCGCCTCGAAGTGGCCCGGCGCCGGCTTGTAGGAACCGACTTGCTGCGCCGTCACCACCCACTCGAAGTCGACCTCGAGCCGCCGGGTCGACGGCGCGATGAGGTCGTCGTCGATGTTGGACAGGATCGCTAGCTTGTAGTGCTCGGCCAGACGGCCCAAGGCCGCGACCGTGTCGGCGAACGCTGGCCAGGCGGCGATCGACCCGGCCAGCGCCTCGCGCTCGGTTGCGCTCGGCTCGAAACCGTAATGCTCGCCAAAGCGGTCGACGACTTCGGCCAGAACCTCCCGGTAGGGTTTGAAGGAGCCCCTCTGAGCGGCGGGCTCGAAGCGCGCGTAGAGCTCGAGGATGGCATCACGCTCGGCCACGATCGCGTGGGCGTCGAGGAGCCGAGTCACTGCCTCGGCGATGCCCGTCTCCCAGTCGATCAGCGTGCCGTAGCAGTCAAAGGTGAGAACTCGAAAAGCGTTGAGGTCGAGCATCGGCTAGCCTCCGACGGTCAGGTTCGCTCGCGACCGCCGAGAAGAGCGCCGGCGATGCCGCTGCGAGCCGAATCTAGTGAAGTGACTCCGGTCCTGGTAACGCCGGTGATCACCAGCGTGCCGTCATCCCGATGGCGGTAGAGAACGCGGAGCTCCTCGGTGAGCAGCCGGCAGCAGCCACCGCTACTGATGCGATGAGAGCTCAGCGGTTTCCCCAGCTCACTGAGCCGAGCAATCAGTTGGCGGCGACCGGCCAGGGGCTCGAGGGCACGGAGCTCATTCAATGCTGACGGTCCGATCAGAACTCGTGACATCAGATTTCCCCTTGGCGCTTGAGGTTGCGCAACACCAGCTCGAACGAGAACGCGGGCTCACCGGCGCGCTCGGCGAAGGTGTCGAGATCGTCCAGATCCCGGCCCAGAGACGTGCGCACGGCTTGGTTGATCAAGTCGGAGACGCTGCGCTCGGTCTCCGCCGCCTGCAGCTTGAGGGCTCGGTGCAGATCAGGCGCGAGATAGACGGTGATTCTCTTCATAAGACGTTAGAACGTTATCACGTTGTAACGTCTTCGTCCAGCTCTAAAGCGCGAGCCCCAACGTCGGCCCGTGGCGGCAGGCGCTACACTCGAGCAGTTTCCATGCGAAGCGTCCTTCTCATCAGTTCCTCGATCCTGCTGCTGGCGACCGTGCTAGCAACCGACGCGAAGGCCGCCGTCCACCTCGACCTGAGCTACGAGCCGTCCGGCGGCGACGAGCTCCAGCGACTCGACGTCTACACACCGGCGCAGCAAGCCGACGACGCCTCGGCGCGGCCGGTCATGGTCTACGTCCACGGTGGCGGCTGGGTCAGCGGCGACAAGTCGCGGATCGGGAGTAAGCCCGACTGGCT
>JAPUJD010000345.1 GCA_027296385.1 Acidobacteriota bacterium
GAAGCCTGGCAATCGTGCGGTTCCCGACCGAAAACCCGATGAAGGTGCTCCGGCGACTGGAATATCTCGGGGACGGAAAGTTCCGAGACGTTCGAGACGACGACCTACGAAGTATGGAGTACACCTTCGAGGTGGATTCGACCGGCCGAGTCGTAAGGATGGTAACGGACAACTATCCTCGGCCCAGGCTCCGGTAATCGATATAGCGGTCCAGCGATTGTTCCGGACGGAGAGGGTGTCGCTTCCCGCTCGTGGCAGTGTGGCAGGCAGCAGGCTCCCCTTCGAGGAGTCGTCCGCGCTTAGCTAGCGCTCCCGCAAGACGGCCAGGGGTCGGGTCATCAGGGCGGGCCAGCCTGCGGCCAGAGCGGTCAGGGTGGTCAGGCCGACGCAGAGCCCCACGGCCACCAGCGTGGTCAGCGGGCGGAAGGACCATTCGAGCTCCATGCCTCGGGTGAGCACGGCCCAGGCCAGGAGGTTGCCGCCGACGGCGCCGACGGAGGCGGCGATCAACCCGACCAGCAGATACTCGGTGGTCGATTGAGCGATGATCTGGCGCCGGGTCATGCCGAGGGTCTTGAGCAGCGCGGTCTCGCGGCCTCGCTGGCTGGCGGCGGCACTGACGGCGCTGGCGAGGATCACGACCCCCGCCAGAGCGGTGAAGCTGCCGAGGAAGCGTACGCCCAACGAGAGTCGCTCGAGGATACCGGCGATGCGGGTCAGAATCGCCCGGATGCGCAGCAGCGTGACATTGGGGAAGTCGAGAGCCAGTGCGTCCTGGACCGCCTGCTCATCGCCAGCGGGCAGACGGACCGTGGCGACTCGCATTTGCGGCGCGTCGTCCAGCACTCCCGGCTCGATGACCATGAAGAAGTTGAGCCCGAAGGTCTGCCACTCGACGGTGCGCAGGCTGGTGACCGTGACTTCGACCGGCACTCCCTGGACATCGAACTCGAGGCGGCTGCCGAGCTCGATTCCGGTCTCGGCTGCGAACTCCTGTTCCAGGCTGACCTCTGCGATCTCGGAGTCGGCCCAGAGCTCCCCCGCGATGACGCGGTTGTCCTCAGGCAGTACTTCCAGGTAGGTGAGGCGCTGCTCGCGCGTCAGGCCCCAGCGTCGGTCGCGGCCTTTCGCCTCCATGACGAGATCTTCGACCGCGATGTCGTCGACTCGGCGCAGGCGGGCGCTGACCACCGGTACGGAGATCAGGTTAGAGGCTCCGCGGTCAGTCAGCAGTGCCTGGACTCCGGGCCACTGAGCGGGTTGAATGTCTATTAGGAAGGCGCTCGGTGCCTCGGCGGGCAGTTGCGACCGTAGGGTGCCCGTGAGGTCGAGCTGGACCAGATGCATGGCAAGCACCAGCAGGATGCCCAGGCCCAGCGCGATACAGGCGCTGACGGTTGCGGCTCCGGGACGAGCCAGCGCCAGCAGACCCTGGCGCACGGGCGTGGCGCGAGCGAGAGCGGCGAGCGGCCTGACCAGTCGCATGGCGCCCCGGGTGAGGCCCGTCAGCACGAGTGCGGCAGCGCCCAGTCCGAGGGTGAACAAAAGGCCCAGGCGGAGCGACTCGGATTGTAGTGTGGCGGCGGCCCAGATGCCCATCAGCAGCACCGCTCCGACGCCGCCGCGTAGCCACCAGGACATCGGCAGCGGCTCGACGTCACGGCGCAGCACCCGCAACGGCGGCACCTGGCGGACGTTGAGCACCGGTGGCAAGGTGAACAGCAGCGCGATGCCGACTCCCAGGAGCATTCCGCGGGCCCAGGCGACCGGCTGCCAGATGGCCAGCTCGCGGATGGGGAGCAGATCACCGGCCAAGCGGGGCAGGATGGCGGCGGCGGCGGTTCCCAGGGCGCAGCCGACGAGGCTGCCGACGACGCCGAGCACCAGCGCCTGGAGCACGTAGAGAGCGATGACCTGGCGTGGACGCCAGCCGAGGCAGCGCAGGATGGCGATATCGTCGATGCGGAGGGCCAACCAGGCCTGTAGGGTGTAGGCGATCCCAACCCCGCCGAGCAGCAACGAGAGCAGAGCCACCAGACCGACGAACCGCGAGACGCGATTCAGGGCTCGGCGCAGCGCCGGTTGAGCGTCGGCGTAGGTCTCGAGGTGGTGGAGGGTCGAGTCGAGCTCCCCCTCGAGCTCCTCGACGAGCGCGCTTCTCTCGTCGTCGGTCCAGTCTTCGGGAAGGGCGGCCAGCAGGCTGTAGCCGATTCGGCTGCCGAACTGCTCGAGGCTCGTACGCGCCAGGCCGGCCGAGGACACGAGAACTCGGGGGCCGAGGGTGAAGGCACCGGCGATGCGATCGGGCTCGCGCTCGATCACTGCGACGATTCGGAACGCCTCGCCGCCAATCAGGAGCCCCTGGCCGAGCTCCAGCTGGAGCCGGCTGAGGACATCCGGTGCCACCAGAGTCTCGTCGTCGGCGAGGTCGCTGATGGAGAATGGCGGAGCGGTCTCGAGTCGACCGTAGAAGGGGTAGCCGGGATCGGTCGCCTTGAGCTCCACCAACAGACTCGATCCGGTCGACTCGCGCCCGGTCGTCACGATGGTGACCAGTTCGCGCGTGACGGCGGTGCGGGCTCCGCGGGCGCTCAGCAGTTCCCGCGCCGCATCGGGAATCGCTCGGGCACCGCTGATGGCGAGGTCTGCGGCCAGGAGCTGGCGCGCTTCCGTCCGGATTCCGCGGTCGAGGGCGGCGGCGTGGGTGGCCACGGCGACCACCGCCGCGACCCCTACGGCCAGGCAGGCGACGAAGAAGAGGAGCCGGCCGGGGGCGGCGCGCCATTCGGCGCGCAACGCCCGGCCGAAGAGGACGAGGCTAGTCAAGGCTCAGCTCGCCCTCTTCGAGACGGGCCTGCCGATCGGCGATCGCGGCGGCGGCGGGGTCGTGAGTCACCACCACGAGAGTGGTCCGCGACCTTCGACTCAGCCGCTCGATCAGCCGCAGAACATTGGCGCCGTTGGCTCGATCTAGGTTGCCGGTCGGTTCGTCGGCCAGCAGCAGAGCGGGTTCGTTGGCGAACGCGCGGGCCAGGGCCACCCGCTGCTGCTCGCCGCCGGAGAGTTGGCTCGGGTAGTGGTGGGCTCGCTCGGTCAACCCGACCTGCTCGAGCAGGTGGTCCGCCCGCGAGCCCGGCGACGAGCCCGAGAGCAGCTCCAGGGGCAGCATCACGTTCTCCCTGGCCGTGCGGTTGCCGAGGAGCTGGAAGGACTGGAAGACGAAGCCTATGTGATGGCGGCGCAGCAGGGCCAACTCGTCCTCGTTGCGGTCGTGGACCGCGACTCCGTCGATCCACACCCCGCCGCGACTCGGGTTGTCGAGCCCCGCGATCAGTCCCAGCAGGGTCGACTTGCCGCTGCCCGAGGGGCCGAGCACCGCCAAGGACTCTCCGCGGTCCAACGCCAGGTTGACGTTGCGTAGAACCGTGAGCTCGCGTCCGCCAGAGTCGAAGGACTTGCTCAGGTCTCGTATTTCGAGATATCGGGTCACCTAGGATCGACTTTCTTGCTCGTCAGCCGAGCGCAAGTACCGGATACGGCGGCGGTGGGCCAAGGTTACCGCCGTGAGGGGGAGTTTCGCTAGAATCGCCCGATGTCCCGACTGACGGTGCTGGCCTTGATCCTGGTAGCGGCGGCGAGCGCCTGTGGGCAGCGCCCGACTTCGTCGGCCGAGGATCGAGTGTTGCCCGCCGTCGAGCCGCCGGCAGCGGAGCCACCCGCCTCGATTCGCTTGATCTTCCTCGGCGACAGCCTTGTCGCGGGCTTCGGCCTGACAGAGGATCAAGCCTTCCCGGCCCTCCTCGAGGGGGATCTCGTGCGGCGCGGCTGGCCGGTCGAGGTGATCAACGCCGGGGTCAGCGGCGACACGACGGCCGGCGGCAGCTCGCGCCTCGCTTGGTTGTTGCGTCAGAGCCCCGACCTCATCGTGGTCGAGCTCGGCGTCAACGATGGACTGCGCGGGCTGCCCATCGAGAGCATCGCCGCCAACTTGCGGGACGTGGTGAGGCGCTCCCAGGACGCCGGTGCGCTCGTTTTGCTGGTCGGGATGAAGATTCCGCCCAACTACGGCGCCGGCTACGCCGGCCGATTCGAAGCCATCTTCCCGCAGCTCGCAGCCGAACTCGGCGTGCCGTTGATGCCCTTCTTGCTCGACGGTGTCGGCGGCCGGGCCGAGCTCAACCTGGCCGATGGCATCCATCCCAACGGGGCGGGTCATCGCATCGTCGCCGACAGCTTGCTGCCGCACCTGGAGGCCCTGCTGGACGAGCTGCCGGCGCGGGTTCGGGAGGGCGTATGAGAGTCGGAATCCTGTCCCTCGGGCGCACTCTCTACTCGACCCGCCGCCTGCGTGAGGCGGCGATGGCACGCGGGCACGAAGCACGGGTGATCGACTACCTGCGCTGCACGATGCACGTCTCGCCGCACGAGCCGGCGGTGTTCTATCGTGGCCGACGGCTCATTCTGGACGCGGTCATTCCGCGCATCGGGTCGACCTACACGTTCTACGGCACTGCCGTCGTGCGTCAGTTCGAGATGCTCGGAGTGGTTACCGCCAATCACGCGGGCTCGATCGTTCTCGCCCGGGACAAGCTGCGCTCGATGCAGGTGCTGGCGCGCGAGGGCGTCGATCTGCCGGTGACCGGTTTCGCCCACTCGATCAAGGACAACCAGGGCCTCATCGACCGGGTCGGCGGGCCGCCCCTGGTAGTGAAGCTGGTCGAAGGTACGCAGGGCGTCGGCGTCGTGCTGGCGACCTCGAACTCGGCGGCCGAGTCGGTGATCTCGGCCTTCCGGCAGCTGCGAGCGGACATCCTCGTTCAAGAGTACGTCGAAGAGGCCAACGGTAGCGACACCCGGGCCTTCGTCGTCGGCGATCGGGTGGTCGCAGCGATGCGACGGCAGGCGCCTCCCGGCGAGTTCCGCAGCAATCTCCACCGCGGAGGCAAGGCGACGGCCTGCAGGCTGACCGCCGAGGAGGAGGCGCTGGCGGTGCGGGCGGCCCGCACCGTGGGTCTCGACGTCGCCGGCGTCGACATGATCCCGTCGCAGCGCGGACCCCTGATCCTGGAAGTCAACGCCTCGCCCGGACTCGAGGGTATCGAGGGAGCGACGGGCGTCGATATCGCGGGTGCGATCATCGACTTCATCGAGTCTCGCCTGGCGCACGGGGGGGAGTGATGGCGGCGGGCGGTGCCAAGAAGAGTCGATTGACGAGACCGCTGCGAATCGGCGGTGTGCTCGTGCGGCGGGGGCAGCGCCGGCGTCTCGAGATCCCCGTAGCGCGACTGCCGACCGGCACCGCGCTATCGCTTCCGGTCACGGCCTTGCGCGGCAAGTTTGATGGGCCGACGGTGTGGCTCAGTGCCGCCTTGCACGGCGATGAGATCAACGGGACCGAGATCATTCGCCGGGTGGTGAACAAGGTCAGCGTCGGCAGCCTGAGCGGGGCCCTGATCACCGTCCCGATCGTCAACGTGTACGGTTTCATCGAGCGCAGCCGGTACCTGCCGGATCGTCGCGACCTCAACCGCAGCTTCCCGGGCTCGCGCGGCGGCTCGCTGGCTTCGCGCCTGGCGTATCTGTTCCTGAAGGAGGTGGTGTCGTTGTGCTCGCACGGCATCGACTTTCACACCGGAGCGCAGCACCGCACCAACCTGCCCCACGTGCGAGCTGATCTCGGCGACTCGGAGGCCCGCTGGCTGGCCACAGCTTTCGGCGCGCCCCTGATGTTCGATTCGGCAAGGATCAAGGGTTCGCTGAGAGCCGAGGCCTACCGGCGCAAGATCCCCATTCTGGTGTTCGAGGGGGGCCAGACCCTGGAGTTTGCCGAAGACGTGATCTCGGTCGGGGTCGAGGGCACGCTGCGCGTGTTGGCGGCTCTCGGCATGGTCGAGCCGGCAGCGACGCCCGAGGCTGACGGGCAGTCGGCTGAGGCGACGACGACCCGCTGGTTGCGGGCTGGTCGCAGCGGCATCCTGCACCTCGAGACCTCGCTCGGAGATCGAGTCGCCAAGGGCGACCTTCTGGCCTGGATCAGCGATCCCTTCTCCGGGCGCCGCCGCAGCCTTCGCGCACCCTTTGCCGGCGTCGTCTTCGCCCAGACGACGACGCCCCTGGTCTACCAGGGCGACGCGATACTGCGTCTGGCGCGGGTCCGGAAAACACCTGAGCTGACCGCGAAGCGAAGTGCCGGCAAGCTCAGAGCGAAAGTCAAGAAGAAGCGACGCTCTCCTCGCTCTTGACACGCTCCCACAAACGCTCGAGCTCGGCCGGATCGGCGTTGGCGAGCGATCCGCCCGACTCTGCCAGCAGTTCCTCGACGCGCCGGAACCGACGGCGGAACTTGCGATTGGCCCGCGCCAGAGCGCCCTCCGGGTCGATGCCCAGGTGGCGCCCCAGATTGGCGACGGTGAAGAGAGTGTCGCCGAGCTCCTCCTCGATCCGGGCTGGGTCGAGCTGGTTGACAGAGGTGATCTCGGCCTCGAGCTCGGAGAGCTCCTCACGCAGCTTCTCGATCACCTGCTCGGTTCGGGCCCAGTCGAAACCGACGCCGGCGGCCTTTTGGGTCATCCGATAGGCGTAGAGAAGCGCCGGCAGCGACTGGGGTGCGCCGGCCAGCGGCGAGATGTCCTCTTCGGCGACCTTGCGCCGCTCCCAGGCCCGCCGGACGCTGGCGGCGTCAGGGGCAGTCTCATCGCCGAAGACGTGGGGATGACGCGCGATCATCTTGGTCTCGATGCGGTCGATCACGCCGCCGACGGAGAGCTCCCCTGCTTCCTCGCCCAGCCGCAGAAGGAAAGCGACCTGGAAGAGCAGGTCGCCGAGCTCACCCTCGATTTGCTGCCAGTCTCCGGCGTCGATGGCAGCGGCCGCCTCGTGGGCCTCCTCCAACAGGTAAGCTCGCAGGTTGCCCAATGCCTGCTCCCGGTCCCATGGGCAGCCGTTGGGTCCACGCAGGCGAGCGACGAGATCGGTTAGCCGGCGTAGATCCGTCGGGGCGGTCGAAGACGGCATGGAGTGCTTCTCATTCCTGGAGGCGAGGGCTTTGCTACGATTGCGAGCCTCGGTTATATCAGCTGGAGAGTGATGCGATGACGGACTCGGAGTTCAAAGTTAACGACAAGCGGATGTTCACTGCCGACGGTAGGCTGCGCGAGGAGTTCAAACACCTCGAGGACACGCCGGCGCCCGATGCCGAGGCCCCGGCTCCTGATGCCGAGGCCCCGGCTCCGGCGCCGGCTCCATCGGAGCCGGCACGCGAGTCAGGGCCTCGGCCCGAGTCTCCGGCGGCCGCATCCGCGGCTGAGCGTCCTCCTCCCGGATCGCCGGGGGGAGCGGGTTTTCTCGATCTGGTCGGACTCCTGGCGCAACACACGGCGGTCTATCTGGGAGACGCCGCGTTGCCGGACGGCCGGCCGATGCTCGACCTGGGGGCCGCCCAGATGCACATCGATCTGCTCGACGCGCTGCGCGACAAGACAGCCGGCAACCTGACCGCGGAGGAGGGTGCCTTCCTCGAGGACGTGCTCTATCGGCTGCGGTTGGCCTACGTCGAGAAGTGTCGTTCGGAGGCATGACGTGCAGGCCCGCCAACTCGGATCGATCGGCACGCTGCTCCTGGCGATGGTGCTGACCGCGGCGGGCGCGACGCAGGCGCAGGTCTGGCCCGACGAGTACCACTTGAACTCCGGCGTACGAGCGAACCTGGCCCAGATCCAACAGTTGTGGTCCGAGTGGCTGGTCGCCTACGAGCTGGACGATTCGGCCTCTGAGGAGGAGGCACTCGAGGTCCTGGTCGACATACCACCGAAGATGGGCATGAAGGCTCTGCCCGAGCTCAGCTTCGGGGCTTCGGCTCGGGCCGTCGAGTCGGCGCGGCTCGGTGACTACCGGCGGGCGCAACGAGCCTTGACCGCAGCCGAGCAACTCGACCCCAGGCGGCCGGAGACCGCCTTTGCGCGGGCTGCGATCCATCGCCTGAAGGGGGAGTGGTGGGCGACCATGGTCGCGATGGTCCAGGGGTACGCTCGCGTCCTGCAGCTGCCCTTGGAGCGACGCCTCTGGTTTCACAACTTCGTGCTCTGGGCTCTCACCACTCTGCTGCTGGCGGGCTGCGCCTTCGTCGCGCTGTTGATGCTGGCGCGCGGCCCGGCGCTGTTCGGCAGCCTGCTGCAGGTTGTGCGCCGATTCGTGCCCGTTCCCATCGGCATTGCGGTGATCATCCTCCTGTTGCTCTGGCCGCTCGCCTTGTCGGCCGGCGTGCTGGCCGTGGCGTTGAACTGGTCGATTCTGCTGTGGGGCTATTGCCAGCGATCCGAGCGTTGGGTCTTGATCGTGCTCTTTCTACTGTTCGGAGTCGCGCCGATGATCCTCGACGAGCAGCGTCGTCGGGTCGCTGTCGACCTCTCGCCGATGGCTCGTGCCACCGAGAGCGCGCGGCTCGGGCGCCTGCGAGGACATCTCTTCAGCGACTTGCAGCGCCTGGCGATCGTGCTGCCCGACAGCGCCGCCGTGAGCCACCTGATGGCCGATCAGAATCGGCGCATCGGCCAGTGCGATCAAGCGAGAGAGCTCTACCAGCGCGTCGTGGTCATGGAGCCAGAGAACGCCGCTGCCTGGATCGACTATGGCTCCTGCTACTTCTCGAGCGGCGAATACGACAAGGCGATCGAGTACTACCGGCGCGGAATCAGCATCGACGATGAGCTGGCCGAGGGCCATTTCAACGTTGCGCTGACCTATTCGGAGCTCTACCGTTTCGCGGAATCGGGCCGTGCGCTGACCAGAGCCCAGCGCATCGACTCGACCCGGGTGGCCGAGTGGTTGGACCAGACGCCGCGCCGCGGTGCCGCCGAGGTCGGGGCCGGCCTGCGGCGCTCCCGGGAGATCCGGCGCGATCTCCAGGACTCATGGGTCCTCGAAGATGACTCCGCTGCCTTGTCCTCACCCTGGCGCGACTACTTGTCATTGCCGCTAGCCCTGGCCGGGATCGTCTTGGCGCTGGTCGTCGGAGGTGTCCTGCCGCGAACCCATGGCGGGACTAACGCGCCGCCGCTGGTGGACTTGGGCAGCCGCTGGAGCTCGCTCTACCGGATTCTCGTGCCCGGACTGCCCGAACTCGAAGGGGGCGACTCCTTGAAGGGCGTAGCGGCGCTGGTGGTGGTCATCGGACTCTTGCTCATACCGTGGGTCGGAGCGCACGGCTACCGCATTCCCTGGGGATTCGAGCCGACGATTCATTTCGGCTGGACGGTGCTGGTGACCGGACTGGGACTCTTCCTACTCTTGCGCTGGCGCCGGGAGGCGGCCTACTAGCATCCCGCGGGGTGCATACGACCATGGCGTACGAAGGCTCACTCGCCGACTCGCCGTTCCCCGAGGTGCTACAGCACATCGCGCGAACCGCCGAAACCGGCATTCTGACCTTGCAGGGCGAGGACGAGATCATCGGGGTCACCTTCCTCGACGGTGCCGTGGTGTCCGTCGACGCCGTGAATCAGGCGCCCGAGGACGGACTGGGCCAGGTGCTCCAAGGCAGCGGTCTGGTTTCGAGGGAGGATTTCACGAGCCTGGTGGCTGAGCATCAGGCCGGCGGCGGCCGGGTGATCGATCTGCTGGTCGAGCGCGGTTACATCGATCGCCAACAGCTGCTGGACGCCTTGCGCCGGCAGACGTTGCGGCTCTGCGCCCAGGCCTGCGGCTGGCCCCAGGGCCAGTTCCGCTTCTACCGGGGCGATCAGGTCTCGTACGAGCATGGAATCGAGCCCGTCAGCGTCGACGACCTCTTGGCGCGATTGGCCGTGAACGCAGCGCAGGGGCAGGAACCGCTACCGGCGGTCGGGGAGCCGCCTGTTCCTGCCTCTCGCCTGCCGGGCTCGCAGGCGTTCGACGTTTCCGACGTCGAGATCCCGCGCCTGGACCAAATGGACCCACCGGAGGCCAGAGCGTTGGCGCCTCCTGTCGACTCCTGGTCGGTTACGTCACCGACGACAGAAACCCCGATAACGGCCCCGTCGGTAGAAGAGCTCTCCTCGGTCGAGAGGTCGGAGGTCGAGTCGTGGAGCGAGGCCGACGCTGAAGAGTTCGAGACCGTGGTGCCCAAGCGGCGATTCTGGGCCGACTTGCGGCTGCGCCTGTCGTCGGTAACCGAACCGTTGCTGCCCGGCAGGTTGCTCGGTATTGGCATGCTGGTCAGCTTGGCGACGTTGATCGTGCTGGCGCCGGAACGTTTCCTCGTGCCGCTCGACGGACAGCAGCGGATCCGGGCGGGCCTGGCCTCCGAGGTGCAGGGCTCGCTCTACGACAAGGTGGATCAGGCGGCG
>JAPUJD010000346.1 GCA_027296385.1 Acidobacteriota bacterium
GTGCGTCCCACGGACCCCCGGTCCGCGGCCTCGGCGCTCAAAGAGTCCGTCGCCGACGGAGGTGATTTGCTCGACATGGGGTAGAGTCACGCTCGCTATGAGCGATTCCGACGCCACCCCGATCCAAGACACCGCAGCCACCACCCCCAAGCCACCGCCGCCGGCCACACCGGCTCGCGAGCTGCCGGAGATCGAGGCCATCGGCCGCTGGATCGAGGGCGAGGAGTTACCGCTCTTGAGGGCGCTCTTCGAGTTGCCTACCGGCGCCCCTTTGCCTTTGGCCAAGTTCGACGCCCTGGGCATGCAGCTGCGCAAGGCGGAGATCCTGCCCGAGCACTGGCAGGTCATCGCGGACCACTCGGTGCCGGCTGATTCGTTGTTTGACTCGCTGAGCGAGACTACGCGTCTCCGCGCGGCCTACGGCGACGGCGAGCTCGGCGATCGGCGCCTGGACAATCTCCGGCTGGCGTGGCGCGAGCTCGCCGGCAAGCAACCTTCGCTGTGGCGCGTGCCCGACGTGCTGGCTGCTATGCGCCGCTTGCTCGACCGTAAGGTGGAGTTCGACGTCTACGCGCTGCTCTCGGCGGTGCGCGACGTCTGGCGCGGCATGACATTGCCCTTCGGACGCGAGCAGCTCGAGATCCTCTGGGCCTGCCTGGCCTTCATCCGCGGCAAGACCAAGAAGTAGCGCCCGGGCTCCGTCCCCTAGCCGTCGATGGAAGGGCTACGAAGATCCGCCGTCCCAGCCGGAACAGATCGAGAAACGCAGCCTAGAACAGGGCGTAGATGAACGGCGCCAGGGCGGAGCTCTCGGTGACGACAAGCAGGACACCGACCAGCAAGAGCGTGATGACGATCGGCGTCAGCCACCACTTCTTGCGCACCTTCAGGAACTCCCAGAAGTCGGCCAATAGACTCAGTTTGCTCATTGGGGCATCATCCTCTCTTTCGCCGCGGCAAGGATAGCTCAACTCGGTCGCGTTGTGTCGGCGTGATCGGCACTAGCTCCTCGCGGACCAGGAAGTCCACCAGATACTGGCTCGCTATCCGGTGCGCCAGCTCGTTCGGGTGCGGATCGGTGAACGGTTCGACCGCCAGACGGACCGCATCGACGCCGCGGTAGGCGGGCAACAAGTCTACTGCCGGGATATCGAGCTCGCGCAGGGCGTTCATCACCAACCGGTGGAGGTCGCGGTAGCTGTAGGAGCTGTCTAGTTGCTGGTCGAAGATCGGAAACAGCAGCACTGCTAGCGGGATGTTGTGCTCCCAGGACAGCTGCCGGAAGCCGTCGAGGGCGGCCTGCGCCTCTTGCCAGCCCGGCCGCGAGTAGAGCTCATGGTAGTAGTGGTTGAAGGCGCGGCGCTGCCGGCCGTTCTCGACGCGCTCCCAGACCCAGCTGTAGAGACGGCTGCCGTTAGAGAGCAGACGCTCGAGACCACTCGTCGGCCGCCGGCGAGTCAACGGCTCCATGATGTCGTCGTTGCCACGGCGCTGACGCAGCTCCGCGTCGTTGAGACAGTAGCCGAGAACGATGAGGTCGGGATCGAGGCGGCGAAGATGCAGACGCACCATCTGGTACTCCTGCTGGGTGTTCCAGCCTGGCCTGCTATACATCGAGACCCGGACATCGAGGCCGTGATCCATTCTTTCGAGCAGCGACTCGATGCGCTGAGCGTAGGTGTCCGCGTGGTAGATCCCATCCCCCCAGGTGAAGGAATCGCCAACGACCAGGATGTGAAAGGGCTCGGCGGAGCGCCGCCGCGGCCGTGGGCGGCGAAAGTGCGGCCGGTCGATGGAGGCACGGTGCCGCTCATGGATTCCGATGGCTCGCCGGGCGGTCGTCGACCCCTTGCGCTGGACCACCCGCAGCGCGCCCTCGAGCAGCAGGCCGGCGACCACCAGGCCCATCGTGGCGGCCGCCAAACGCATCAGCACACCTCTCACTCGTCGACCCTCAGGACCGCGAGGAAGGCCTCTTGCGGGATGTCGACCCGCCCCACGCGTTTCATCCTCTTCTTGCCTTCCTTCTGTTTCTCGAGCAGCTTGCGCTTGCGCGAGATGTCGCCGCCGTAGCACTTGGCGGTAACGTCCTTGCGCAAGGCTCGCACGGTCTCGCGGGCGATGACGCGCGCACCGATGGCCGCTTGGAGGGCAACCTCGAAGAGCTGGCGCGGGATGATCTTGCGCATCCTCTCGACCAGGACCCGGCCCCGATGGTAGGCCTTGTCCTGGTGCACGATGAGTGACAGCGCGTCGATCGGATCGCCGTTGATGAGGATGTCGAGTTTGACGAGCTTCGAGCGCCGGAAGCCCGAGACGTGGTAGTCGAAGGACGCGTAGCCACGGGAGATCGACTTCAACCGGTCGTAGAAGTCGTAGACGACTTCGCCGAGCGGGAAGTCGTAGACGATGAGGACCCGCTCGCTCGACAGGTACTCCATCTTGCGCTGCTGGCCGCGCCGATCCTCGGCCAGCGCCAGGATGCCGCCGACGGAGTCGGAGCGGGTGATGATCGTCGCCTCGATGTAGGGCTCCTCCATGTAGTCGATTCGTCCCGGGTCCGGCAAGTGAGCGGGGTTGTTGACCGACAGCACCTCGCCGACGGTGGTGTGCACCCGGTAGCGCACGCCCGGTGCCGTGGTGATGAGGTTGAGGTTGAACTCCCGCTCGAGCCGCGCTTGGATGATCTCGAGGTGGAGCAGGCCGAGGAACCCGCAGCGGAAGCCGAAACCGAGCGCCGTCGAGCTCTCCGGCTCGAAGCTGAAAGAGGCGTCGTTGAGACGCAACTTCTCGACCGCGTCGCGCAGAGCCTCGTAGTCGTCCGAGCTCACCGGGAAGAGGCCGGCGAAGACCATCGGCTTGACTTCCTCGAAGCCGGGCAGGGCCCTGGCGGTCGGCCGGTCGGCGAGAGTAATCGTGTCGCCGATCTTCGCCTGGATCAGGTCCTTGATGCCAGCGTAGACGAAACCCACCTCGCCGACGCCGAGGCTCTCGACAGGCTTCGGCTTCGGTGTGAACACCCCTAGCTCGTCGGCCTGGTAGGTGCGGCCCGAGGCCATGAATTGAATCTTGTCTCCCGGCCGCAGCTCGCCGTCGACCACCCGGATGAGGCAGGCAACGCCGCGGTAGGGGTCGTACCAGGAATCGAACAGCAGGGCGGCGAATGGCGCTCCCGGGTCACCCGCGGGGGGCGGAATGTCGCTGACGAGACGCTCCAACACCTCGTCGATGCCCTCGCCGCTCTTGGCCGAGGTGAGGATGGCGCCGGAGGCATCGATGCCGATGACCTGCTCGATCTGCTCGGCGACGCCGTCCGGGTCGGCCGACGGCAGGTCGATCTTGTTGATCACAGGCAACATCTCGAGGTCGTTCTCCACCGCCAGGTAGGCGTTGGCCAGGGTCTGCGCCTCGACGCCCTGCGCCGCATCGACGATTAGCAAGGCGCCCTCGCAGGCCGCCAGGCTGCGCGACACTTCGTAGCTGAAATCGACGTGCCCCGGGGTGTCGATGAGATTCAACACGTAGGACTCGCCGTCGGGCGCGGTGTAGTCGAGCCGCACGGCGCGCGCCTTGATGGTGATGCCGCGTTCGCGCTCGAGGTCCATGTCGTCGAGCAGCTGCGACTGCATCTCGCGTTTCGATACCGCGCCCGTGCGTTCCAGCAACCGGTCGGCCAGCGTGGACTTGCCGTGGTCGATATGCGCCACGATGGCGAAGTTGCGAATACGCTCGTGCGGCTTCATGACTCAGCGATGTCGGCGGCGGGTAGTGGTGGACTCAGGGCATGGGCAGGCGGCTGGCCGCGTCGACCCGTAGCGGATCATCTCGCTGGCCGCGGCGCTCGCGGAGCAGCGCGGCGTGCGCGATCATCGCCGCATTGTCACCCGAAAAGGCCAGTGGAACCAAGCGTAGGGCGATGCCGTGCTCGTCCGCCCAAGCGGTCAACCGCCGGCGCATGAGGCGGTTGGCGGCGGCGCCGCCGGAGACCGCCAACAGGTCCGGCGCACGCCCCGTGCGACGCAGTCTCTCGAGCCGATCGACCAGTTGACCGATGGCGGCGGCACGAAAGCCGGCGAGCAGAGCGCGGACCGCGCTCGGAGCCTCTTCGGCGTCGCCAAGATCGCAATCGACGCCGGCGCGCTCCAGGCGCTCGATCTCGATCAGGGCCTGACTCTTGAGCCCGGAGTACGAAAAGTCGAGACTGCCGTCGCTACAGCGCGCCACGGTGAGCTCTACCTTCCCCTCGACTCCGGTCTCGGCCAGCTCGTCCACCCGTGGTCCCTGGGGATAGGGCAGCCCGAGTCGCTTGCCGATCTTGTCGAAGACCTCGCCGAAGGCGTCGTCGCGAGTCTCGGCCAGGGTCTCGATCTCGCCATCGTCGACCCGGTAGAGCGCCGTATGGCCACCGGAGACGACGAGGCCGTGGAAACCCGTCGGCGGCTCCTCCGCAGCGCTGCCGTCAGCGTGCAGGAATGGCGAGTAGAGGTGGCCTTCGAGGTGGTGGATGGCGTGAAAGGGAAGCCCGCGGGCGTAGGCCAGGGCGCGACCGATCGACAGGCCGACGAGCAACGAGCCGATCAACCCCGGGCCGCGGGTGGCGGCGACGACGTCGATGTCGTCGAGCCCGAGTCCGGCGCGCTCCAGCGTCTCGGCACTGACCGCCGGCCAATTGCGCAGATGCTCGCGCGACGCGATCTCGGGCACCACCCCGCCGAATGGGCGATGCGATTCGAGCTGGCGCGAGACCACCGAGGCGACTACCCGACCCTCGCCGTCGACTACCGCCGCGGCGGTGTCGTCGCAGGAGCTTTCGATGCCCAGGATTCGTGGGCTGACATCGTGCACCGGGGGATTCTACGCACTGTCCCGGACTACGGAAAGCGTCAGCCCGGTTAGAATCGCCGCACCATGTTGGTTTACGCCCAGGCCGAGAAGCCGGTCGCCTTCGACCCGCCGCTGGTGCTCGCCCCAATGGCGGGAGTGACCGACCGCGACTTCCGGCTCCTCGTACGCCGCATCGGCGGCATCGGCGTGGTGACCATGGAGTTCATTTCTTCGCGCGCCCTGGTCGGCGGTCACGGTGGCGCTCGCGAACTGATGCACTTCACCGAGGAGGAACGACCGCTCGCGATTCAGATCTACGGTTCGGACGTCGAGACGATGGCCGAAGCGGCCGAGATCGTCGAGGCTCTGGGCGCCGACATCTGCGACATCAACATGGGCTGCCCGGCCAACAAGGTGCTCAAGGGCTGTGCCGGCGCGGCCTTGATGGGGGATCTGAAGCTCGCCGAGCGCATGGTCGCCGAAGTCAGGAAGCGGTTGACCATCCCGCTCACCGTCAAGTTCCGCCTCGGGCTCGACGACCAGCGACGGACCTACCTCGACCTGGGCAGGGTCTGCGAGGCCAACGGCGCCTCGGCCGTCGCCATGCACGGCCGCACCGCCAAGCAGATGTTCTCCGGCCAGGCCGACTGGGGCGCAATCGCCCGTCTCAAAGAGGTGCTCACCATCCCCGTCATCGGCAACGGCGACCTGCACGAGCCACAGGACGCGCTGCGCATGATGGCCGAGACCGGTTGCGACGGCGTCATGATCGGCCGTGCGGCGACGAAGAACCCATGGATCTTCCGCCAGACTCAGGCCCTCATGTCGGGCGGCGAGATCGCGCAACCCACCATCGCCGACCGCCGCGACCTGATCCTCGAGCACTTCCGCCTGGTGGCGGCGCGCGAAGAGGGCAAGTTCGCGCTCCACAAGCTGCGCAAGTTCACCGGCTGGTATACCCATGGGCTGCCGCACGGACGCAAGTTGCGACAGCAGATCAACTCATTGCCCGACGTGTCGAGCTTCCTGGAGGCCGTCGAGAGCTTCTTCGACGAGCTCATGGCGCCGGAGCAGGCGGCATAGACAGCTACACGGTCGAGCTCGACTGCGCGCCGGAGCTGGCGCGGGCGGCACTGGCCGAGCGCACCGAGGATTGGGGCGGCGAATGGACCGCGCGCGGCGCCGGCGGCGACATCGTCCTGCCGGTGGCCGCCGGGCTGCGCCGCGGCCTCATCGAAGGACGGGTGGAAATCGAGCGACATGGTGCGGGCTGCCGAGTCTCGTTGGCGGTGACCGCCGTCGCCTACAGCCTGAACCGGGTGACGGTGGGGATTCTCTTCCTCGGCGCCTGCGGCGCCATCCTCCTCCTGCTCTGGCCCCTCTTTCCGTCGCTACTCGGGCTGGCGCCGCTAGCAGCGCTCATGGCTTTCACCGCCTGGTTCCTAGTCGCCGCCCGCCTGCGCACCAGCAGCCCGCAGGACTACCTCGACGACCTGGCAGCCGATCTCGACCACCACTAGCCGCGGGAGAGCGCGCCACTGCTATAGTCGGCTCGGGTCTTTGCCAGGCACCTGTGGGGGCGTTCCGGCTTCGACGGGGAACATAAGCGGTTCTTGGGTAGCGTGTCGTTTTTTTCCGCGCGATACGCGGATAACACACCTGCCAACGATAACTTGGCTCTGGCTGCTTAAACACCAGTCAGCGCGGCGACGGAAGCCTTGATTCACGGCGTCTGCCGTTCGCGTCGCTAAAGTGGATCAATGGGTGCAGTTGGCCTCAGCCTGCACCCGGATACTCATGAGGCTGGCTGAACGCGGCAGATGGTCCCGGTTCCAACCGCGCTCGGCGAGATCCCCAAACCGAGACTACGCACGTAGAAGCCCTTGAGACGCGTTCTTCGGACGCGGGTTCGATTCCCGCCGCCTCCACCATCGCAAAGAATTCGAACCACCCTCCGGGCCATCGGCCGAGGGTGGTTTTTCCAGCAGGACTAGCACTAGCGGATCGCTCGACGCATACGGCTCCGCCCCCTGCTCTCGCTCTAGCTCCCATTTCGACCCTTCAGTAGACAGCGACGCCGTAGCCATCAACTGCCTCTGCCAGACATCCTGATCCTTAGCAACTCAGTTTGGCGGCGAGGTGATCCGGTTCCAGCCAAAACGGTCCTGGCCGCCGAGCAGGACGGCGCGGTGATCCTCGAAGATCTCGTCGTGGCGAATCCGGACCAGGGGAACCGTCACCCGTACGGCGAGGCCGATTCGCTGCCGATCGGTCTGGTTGCCGCCAGCGGTGTGTACGGTCGACTCGGTGAACAGGAAGAATTGCCCTGGCTTGATGGTCATGCAGACCGCGGTGCTCTCGTCGAGGCCAGCGGCCCTAGTCTTCGCCCGCTGGCCGGTGATCACGGGCAAACCCAGCCGCGCCTTAAGTTGGGTGAGGGGATTGAAGTAGCCGAACGAAGTGTGCGGCACCGACTTGCGGTGTGACCTCGGAATGAGCGACACGCAACCGTTCTCCGTCGTCGCCTCGGTGATGGCGAGCCAAGCGGTGATGCCAACCACTGGCGCCATCGGCCAGTACGGTGCATCGCAGTGCCACGGAAACGGTGGGTCCTTGTACCACTTGGACGGCCTCGCTTCCTTGACGAAAAGCGACGATGCGAAGAGCAGCAGATCAGGCCCGAGAACACCTTTCATCCGGTCGCGAATGGCGGGGTGGGAGCAGAGCTCCCAGATCACCCGGCTGTCGAGATGGCGGTCCTTGCAGTGATGCACGGGGTAGGGTGACGGAGTTGTCAGCACATCTTCTTCGATCCGCTTCCGAATCGTCTCCATCTCCTCCGGCGCGCAGAGCGTGAACGGGCCGACGAAACCCTCTCTGCCGAAGTGTGCAACTTCGTCCACTGTCAACTCGTGGCTGGTCGTCTCTGTCACCGTTCTACCTCTCGCGAACGCCCCTGGCGATCCCCCCGGCCAGTCGAGCTGCGATGGATGACAGATTAGCATGCGGCTGGCATTCGTCGTTCGAAAGGAGGCAAGAGGCGATGGGAGAGACGCTAGTCGGCGAGACCACCGTAGACGCCCTGAAGGTGCTGTGGCTGTGGGTCGAGCGCTACGGCATCCCGCAGAGCCTGTACGTCGATGGGAACAATCTACGTCACCGATCGGGAGCCCTCGGTGCATGCTCGGCGCCCTGTCGAGCGAACTCGATCTCAACACCCAAGTCGAGGTCTGTCAGGCCGCAGATTTCCGCTCGATCTCCCACCCGGGGAATACAAGAACCGCCGGGTGGCACCGTAGGGCCCGTGCCAACACCTTGGCGCGCTCCACCCCCAACTTGACCCTCTCGTTCTCGATCGCCGAGATCGTCGACTGGGGAATCCCTGTCAGCCTGGACAGCTCATTCTGGCTCAACTCCTGCAGCTCCCGGAGGATCCGCACCGATTCTCCCGGGGAGACGTCGACGGTACTCCGAGCACGACGGAACTCACTCTTACCCATTGCCTTATCTCCTTCTATAGTCGTGAGCCATCAGATCGATGACCTCCACGACGACCTCTCGAGCCACGACGCGGTAGATGACCCGATACTGGAGACCCAGTCGTGAGGAACGGCACCCCCTCCATTCGCCCCTCAGTTCCTCATCGCGGAACCCCCTGATTGGCCGAAGACCCTGTGGCCCGGAGATCCTCACGATGTCCTTCCACTTCTCATACCGCTTCAGAACCTCGAGCGGGAAGCGACTCAGCCTCCTCGATACTCGCCGGTGCTCCAGGATCTCCCACATACCAAATAAGGACTATACCATAAATGGTATCGCCTCCTGCAGCTCCCGGAGGATCCGCACCGATTTTCCCGGGGAGACGTCGCCAGCGGCTGTCGCCCGGACTTCTGCTCCTGAAGACGACCCCTTGCGGGTACCGGTATAGACTCCGTACTCGCTACGGTCCCCAATTTTTTGCCGAGTTCGATGTCGCCTTCGACGCCCCTACATCTCCTGCCTATGGTCTGGTACGTGCTCTCCCAGTCCACGGCTTTCTTCAGCCTGGCGTTGACCTCGTACATCATCGGAAGACGCCTTACCCGGCAAGTCTCCTACGGCTCGTTCGCCGCCGAACTGGCAGTCTCCACCTCCGTCGGCCTCGGAGTCCTGGCCTCGTTGGTTCTCGGCCTCGGTCTCGTCGATCTTCTCTACCGTTGGACAGTGCTCGCACTGGTCGCGATCGTGTTTCTGGTCTGCCACCGCACATGGCGGGACTCGATCGAGCGCTGCCGTCGGGCCGACTGGAGAGCTCTGTTGAAGCCTCCCAGGCTCGCAGCTACAGCTGTCGGATCGCTCCTTCTCGTCGCAGCGTTCGTCATGGCTCTCTATCCGCCCACCGGCTTCGACGCCACCATGTATCACCTCCCGCAAGCGGCAACCTTCATCGACAGTCATAGCATCGCGTTCTCACCCGAGCTGCGGTACCCGGTGTTTCCTCATCTGCAGGAGGTGCTCTTCGCAGTGGTCATGCTCTTCTGGAACGACAGCGCAGTGCCCCTGGTCCAGACCCTGAGCATGGTTCTCGTGGCGCTCGGCCTCTACGCCTGGGGAACGGAGTTCTTCTCTCGGCGAACCGGGCTATGGGCTGCGGCGCTGTGGCTCGGCAATCCTCTGGTTCTCTGGTTCGGCACCCAGGCCTATGTCGACGTCGGGCTCGCCGCCTTCACTACCTTGGCGGCCTTCGCCTTCGCCGTCTGGACGAGGACGAGGCAGACGGCCTGGCTCATCCTCTCGGCTGCCCTGTGCGGCTTCGGCGCGGCCACCAAGTACCACGGTCTGTTCTTCCTGGCGGCTCTCGGGCTCGCGAGCCTCTTGGTCTGCATAAAGCAGCGGCGGTACCGGCTGGCCGGAGTCCTATGGCTCGCGGCGTTCCTGGTGGCGCTTCCCTGGTACGCCCGTATCTACTTTCACACCGGCAATCCGCTCTTTCCGCTCTTTCCCTCGGTCTTCGGCTTCTCCGAGTGGAGCCTGACTCTTTCCAGCATGCCGTACGCCGATAGCGTCGACGCTATAGCGCGGAGCGCGTCGAGCTCCTGGTGGAACGTACCCGTTCTGTTGGTCAAGGCGGGTGTCTTCAAGCTCTCGGGCCAGATGGAGACGTTCCTGGCCGTGCCCTGGAATCTCACCTTCCATCTGGAGAAGTTCAGGGGACCGCACATCCCGTTCCCTCTGGTCTATCTACTGGCCTCGCCGCTGCTGGTGTTAGCGTTTCAACGCTCGCCCTGGGTTCGATTCCTCCTGGCCTTGGTCGCCGTCTACGGAGCGTGCTGGTTCATCACGGTCCCGGATGCGCGCTACCTGATCTGCGTGTTGGGCTTCTTGTCCCTGGCGACCGCGGCGGCGATCAGCCAGATTTGGCCCCCACTGCGGGGACTGCCGCGCCGGCTTCGCGTCGGTCTCGTGGTGCTCTTGTGCACCCTCTTCCTGCTGCCTGCTGGTCTATTCGCCTGGCCCGTGCTCGCCTGGCGAGGCCTTCTTCCGGTCACGGAACACGAGCGGCAAGTCTACTTGGAGAACGTCCTGCCGACGAGCTACGACGCAATCACGTTCCTCAACCAGACGTATGGAGACCGGTATCGAGTCTACGCTCTCAAGTCCTCGCAGCTAACCTACTATGCCAAGGGTCGACTGCTGGGCGATTGGTTCGGTCCCTACCGTTTTGCCCGAGTCAGGAAGTGGGTGAAGTTCCGGCGCTACCGCTCGTTCGATTCTTCGAAGTTTGGCGACGCGCGTGGGTTCTACAACGAGCTCAGATCGATGGATGTGGGTTTCCTCCTGGCTCCTAGATGTAAGGGTGCCCTCGGGTTTCCGGTAGACGACTTCTTCCGAGACCACTTCGAGCTCGTGTTCTCGACGCGCTCTCCACCAGCTCGAACAGATCTTCCAGCCGTCGTTCTCGACCAAGATCCAGCAGGGCAGGACCGGCAAAAAGAAAGGAAGGCTGCCTGCCTCTGGAAGCTCCAAGACGCGACGACCGGCACACCGGCCGGAGGACTCTCTCGGCCTCTCTAGCCGGCGTAGCGAAAGTCCCGTGGGTCGCGCAGCCAGGGCTTGCGGCACAGATGCAACGGCGCTCTTCGGACCTGCGAGAGCCGAAGAGTGCCGCCGAATGACGGGACCCGTAGCAGGAGGAACCGTAGTCATGCTCCGTCGATCCAAGAAGCCATGAGCGAGCGACCCTTCGACAACCTTGGAATGGAAGCGCCGATGGGCGGGGGGTTCCGTCCGCAGCCTCAGCGCGAGCTGTTCAAGCGCTACGGCGTGCTCGTTTCGTTGTCTGCCGGAGCTCGGGTGTTCGGCTTCGTGGCTGTCGTCCTGATGGCCCGCGGGCTCGGCGTCGAGGTCTTCGGCGAGTTGACCTTCGCCCAGGCCATCGTCGGCTACGGCGTAACCTTCATGGCCTTCGGGCTCGGGATCTACGGCATCCGGGCGGCGGTACGGCAGCCTGCCGAGCTCGGCACCTTGGCCAGTAGCATCATCGGCATTCGTCTGGTCTTGGGCGCGCTCGCCTACTCGATCCTGATCGCGGTGTCGCTGCTGCCGACGTTCCGGCCGATGGCGGGTCTCATAGCGCTCTTCGGGCTGACCCTCTTCACCAGCGCCATATATGTGGACTGGGTGGCGTTGGCGCAGCAGCGAACCGACGTTATCGGCATTTCGGGCCTGGCCACCCAGCTGCTCTTCCTGGGCCAGGTCTTCGTGGCCTTGCGGCTCGGCCTGGGCAAGCACGCCGTACCCGTCGCTCTGGTGACGAGCGAGCTCGTCGTCGGGCTCGGCCTCTTGCTGTGGTTACACCGGCGCGTCGGATCGCTGCGTCCGCCGCTCGATCTCGCCGGTTGCCGTGGCATCGTCCGGCGGGCGGCACCGATCGCGGGCTCCCAGATGCTCAGAGCCGTCGCCCTGAGCTCCGACCTGGTGCTGCTGGGACTCCTGGTCACGATGGATCAGGTGGGAGCCTACGGTGCGGCCTACAAGATTTTCATCATGGGCTTCACCTTCGTGAGCCTCTATGTCTCCGTCGTGCTGCCCCATCTGGTGCACCATGGAACCGCTTCTGTAGAGCAGTTGTCGACCGAGGTAGGCTCTCTGTTATGGAAGGCACTAGCCCTCGCCGTTCCGGCGGCCCTGCTCGGCATCGCGCTAGCGCCCCGGCTGATGGGGGCGGTGTTCGGCTCGGAGTTCGCTACCGCGTCGACGCCGATGCGGCTGCTGATCCTGGCCGTCGTGGCGTCATTGATCGCCGCTCACTATCGGCCCGCCGTGCTGGCTCTAGGCGAGCACAAGATCGATCTGCGGAACGTGGCCTCGGCCAGCCTCGTCCACGTCAGCTCGAAGCTCCTCCTCATTCCCCTCCTCGGACTGACCGGGGCGGCTCTCGGCACTCTGCTCGGCGAGGCCGTCTTTGCCGGAACCAGCTGGCTGACGATTCGGCGGTTGGTCACCGACGCACAGCGCGGCAAGGCGACGCTCGGCAGCAGCGACGGTGGAGACGCGGATCCGGAGTGATTCGAACCCGAT
>JAPUJD010000347.1 GCA_027296385.1 Acidobacteriota bacterium
CATGCCAGGAGATTGCCCCGCTCGTCCAGCTCCCGCCGGTCGAGGTGTCTACTTCCCGGGTGCCGCTCGCGTCGGTGATCCGCATCCGGTCGCCGGCGATCACATAGCCGAAGTGCGGCGCATGGAAATGGCGTTCATGCCCGACACCTGGCGCAAAGGTACAGCGGAGAACTCTTAGCCGGAGGTCTTCGTGCAACCGTTCGCACACCTGGTGGCCCTGCCACCCGGCGGCCAGCGGATCGGGGAGCGACAGCTCGATCGGCTTCGAATCTCCGGCCGACAAGGGATCGGCGGCATCGTCGCCCAGGAGCCGGTAGCTCGTCGGATCGAAGCCGATCCATGGGGCCTCGGCGCCGATCAAGGGCGCCACGATCGCCTGCCCGAGCACAAGCCAGCGGAGCGTTCGGTGGAGGCTCGAGAACAGCTGTCGTGTGAGAGTCGATCTCATCGTTGCACGCTCAGGCAAGAGCTCCACGGCCTACCCGCCAACAGCTGTTCGGCTAGCTCCGCCAACCTGCGGTCCACCGCTCACGACCAGAGGCGCTCCGACTCCCTGACCTACAAGGTCGAATAGAGCACCGTCATCCTGCCAGCCAGAAGAAAGCCACGGCGCCCAGCACCCCCAGCCCGAGGACGACAGCCAGGACGGCGAGGCGGAGCCACTCCGGGCTGGAGCGGTATCGAGTCCGGTAGGGATCGATGTCCCGATGCGCGTCGTCGGCGCGATGCTCGACGCGGCGCTTGAACCGGATTCGGCTGTCGTCGAACTTCTCGAGCAGCTCCCACCCCGCTCGCCCCTCCTCTTCGACGAGCCCGCGCACGACTTCGGGGCGCTTGAACCTCGCCGTCGCGGATCGGACGATCTTGAATTCCCAACCGTTGACCTCATCACTCTGGTACTCGGTCATCTCCTCTTCCTCTCTCCTCAGCATCCGCGCCTGTCGCGCGGCGGCCGCTGTGGCGGCGGATGTCGCTACGAACGTCATGATTCAATGCCTTCGGATGGGCCCTTCCTAATTCTATCCTCGAGCCGCGTGCTCACAGTAGTAGTACGGCTCGCCAGCGCTCTCCATTCGCATCCAGTTGAGCTGACTTCGAGCGGCCAGAAGACCCACGCAAACTTGGTGAAGAGGGTCCCCTGAGATCCCCTGGGCGGGCTCCGGTCTTGAGGTGCCACCCGACTGTTAAGTTGTTTAATTTGAGTGATTTAGGCTCCCGTGGGCCGAGCCACGGTTGCCGGAGGACAATGGCCGCCCAGCGCTGAGGGCGGCCGCTATGCCAGCGGTCGCGCCCCGCCCCGCGCCAACAGCTTGGGCGTGACTAGCCAGCGCAGCTCGCAGTGGCCGGGCGCCACTGTGCTCCACGCGCCGTAGTGGCCGAGGCAGGCGAGGGCTGCGGTCGGAAAGCGCAGGGTTCCGCCGCCGGTGAGCTGTGCCGTGGCGTACGACCAGGTGGGCTGGTGACCGGCCAGGACGACGGTACGCACGGATTCGTCGAGCCCTTGCAGGGCTTCGATGATCGTGCCCTGGTAGCCGGAGTAGAACTCAGGCCGGAGCTCGATCGGGCACTCCCAGCCGCCGGCCTGGGCCGCCAGCTCGACGGTGGTGCGGGCGCGGACCGCGTCGGAGGTCAGGACCAGGTCCGGCGCGCGGTCGATCCGGCTGAGCCAGCTGCCGATCCGCCGGGCGGCTCGCTCGCCGCGTGGCGCCAGTGGGCGCTCGTGATCGGAGGAATAGGACGCTCCCCAGTCGGACTTGCCGTGGCGCAACATCAGAATCGTCTTGTTGTTCGTCATCAATGTGGCGTCTTCTCTCGGCGGGTGCGCGCTCACGAACAGTGTAGGCTGGACACGTTGACAGGGTAAGCTTCCCTGTTCGTGGTGGCAAGATGAGTCCGTCGACGAAATCGCATCCGTCCGAGGCTCCCGCGGCAAGCCGCTCGCGGTCGCCCAAGCCCGACTTCGGCCACCCGACCTACTACATCAACCGGGAGCTCGCCTGGCTGGCCTTCAACGAGCGTGTCCTCGAAGAAGCCGAGGACGCGAAGAACCGACTGCTCGAGCGGGTCAAGTTCCTCTCCATCTTCGCCAGCAACCTGGACGAGTTCTTCATGGTCCGGGTTTCCGGTTTGCTACGGCAGATGGAGACCGGTGTCGTGGCGCCGCCGCCCGACGGCATGACGCCCAGCGAACAGATGGCCGCCATCCGTGACCGGCTGGAGCCGGTGCTCGAGCGCAGCAGGGCCTGCTGGCTCGAGGACCTGGAGCCGAAGCTGCGGAACGAAGGGGTCGTCATCTTGCGCCACGAGGAGCTCGATGCGCGGGAGCGGCGGGATCTGCGCTCGTACTTCGAAAGCGAGATCTTCCCCATTCTGACGCCACTGGCCTTCGACCCCCGGCACCCCTTTCCGCACATCTCGAGCTTGTCGCTCAATCTCGCCGTGATGGTCAAGGACGAGGCGGGGAACGAGCGCTTTGCTCGGCTCAAGGTCCCGGCCAGCCTGCCGCGACTGCTCGCCGTGCCCAGCGGCTCTGGCCAGGCCGGCGGACTGCGCCGCGCGGCGAGGTCACGGTTGGTGTGGATGGAGGACGTGGTGGCCGCCAACCTCGACCTCCTTTTCCCCGGCCTGGAGGTGATGCAGGCGTCGCCGTTCAGGGTCACTCGCGATGCCGATCTCGATATCGAGGAAGATGAGGCCGGAGACCTGCTGACCGCGATGGCCGAGGTCGTGGAGCAGAGGTACTTCGGCTCGGCCATCCGGCTCGAGGTTTCGGAGCACACGCCGACGCGAATCCGTGATGTCCTGATCCACAACCTCGGACTGCAGCCCTACCAGGTATTCATCTCCAGGGCGCCGATCGGGCTGGCTGGCCTGTTCGAGCTTCTCGCAATCGATCGGCCGGATCTCAAGGACACGCCCTTCCAGCCTGCCGTGCATCCCGCTTTCGCCGGCGACGAGTCGATCTTCTCGGTCGTCAAGCGGTGCGATGTCGTGCTCTTCCACCCGTACGACAGCTTCCAACCGGTCGTTCGTTTCCTCGAGGAGGCAGCTAGCGACCCCGACGTCGTGGCGATCAAGCAGACGCTCTACCGAGTCGGCGCCAACTCGCCGATCGTGCGGGCGCTGATGCAGGCGCGGCAGAACGGCAAGCAGGTGTCGGCGTTGGTGGAGCTCAAGGCGCGCTTCGACGAGGAGCGCAACATCGTCTGGGCACGAGCGCTCGAGCAGGCCGGGGTCCACGTGGTCTACGGCGTCGTGGGGCTCAAGACCCACGCCAAGATCTGTTTGGTCGTGCGCCGGGAGGAGGAGGGCGTCCGGCGTTATGTTCACCTTGGGACGGGCAACTACAACCCGATCACGGCCAAGATATACACCGACATCGGCTTCTTCACCGACGACCCTGATGTCGGCAAGGACGTCTCGGATCTCTTCAACGCACTCACCGGCTACTCGGCCAAGCACGAGTACCGCAAGCTGATCGTCGCCCCCCACGGCATGCGCGATGCCATCCTGAGCCGCATCGAGCGCGAAGTGGCTTGCCATGTCGAGTCGGGCGACGGGTACATGGCCTTCAAGATGAATGCGTTGGTCGACAAGCGCTGTATCGAGGCGCTCTACGAAGCGTCGCAGGCCGGTGTGCAGATCGACCTGCAGGTGCGGGGAATCTGCTGTCTGCGCCCCGAGGTGCCGGGCGTGAGTGACAGCATCCGTGTGATCTCCGTCGTCGGCCGTTTTCTCGAGCACGCACGCATGTACTACTTCCGCAACGGTGGAGACGAGGAGCTGCTCCTCGGCAGCGCCGACCTGATGCCACGCAATCTCGACGGCCGGGTGGAGACGCTCTTTCCACTCGAGGCGCCCGAGCTGCTGGCGGCGCTGCGTGACGACGTGCTGCAGCGCCTGATAGCCGACAACGAGAAGGCCCGGCGGCTACGGGCCGACGGCCGCTATGAGCGTGTCCGGCGGCGCGCCGGCGAGCCCGCGCTCGATTGTCAGCAGCGCCTGCTCCAGCCCGGCGCCAGCTGGCACCTGGACGAGCTCACCTGACCCGAGCTCCTGGCAGGTGGCATCGTGGCCTACCTGGCCGGCGCCGTCTGGCAGCTCGGGGCCTCGCAGCGGGTCTCGGCCGGCCCGGTCCAGGGTCGCAGCCTGTGGAAAACTCTGTGAAAAAGGGCCGGCACACGCGACTTCTCTCGACCTGGGACAATGATGCGGTCCGGCGGATCGAGGAGGTGACGGGAAAGGATAACTAGTTTGTTTCCAAAAGGTTAGGGCGCGTGTTACAAATCTACTCAGCCACGTTACGCACGGCCCGCCGATTTTTCCGCAGTTTCGTCCAGCCGCCCGGAGTGGCGTCCTGAGCAGGCGCCGGTAAGTGCCTGCCTAAGAGTGACTTACGTCGGCGCGACGGAGATGGGTGTGTGGCTCTCCGTTATAGTGACCCTGCTGATGACGAGCGACGATCTCAGGCGCACTCCCCTCCATGCGGCTCACCTCGCAGCGAAGGGCAGGATGGTGCCGTTTGCTGGTTGGGAGATGCCGGTCCAGTACAGCGGCGTCATGGACGAGCACCGCGCCGTGCGCTCGGCGGCAGGCCTCTTCGACGTCTCGCACATGGGCGAGGTGCGGGTGACCGGAGCCGGGGCCGAAGCCTTTCTCCAGCACCTGACGCCCAACGATGTCTCCAAGCTGGCGCCCGGACGCATCCACTACAGCGCTCTGCTGACGCGGCGTGGCACCTACGTCGACGACCTGTTGGTCTACCGCTTGACCGAAGACGAGTTCCTGCTGGTGGTCAACGCCGCCAACCTGGAGGCTGACTTCGAGTGGATCGCAAGTCAGGCGCCTGACGGCGTGACGGTGGAGGATGTGTCGGCGAGATATGCTCTGCTCGCCTTGCAGGGTCCAATGGCGGAGACCATCCTGAAGCAGCTCACCGAAACCGAGCTGGCGAAGATCCGTTACTACCGGTTCCGGCGCGGCAGGGTCGCCGGTGTGCGCGCCCTCATCTCGCGCACGGGCTACACCGGCGAAGATGGATTCGAGCTCTACGTGGCGCCCGAACGAGCCGAAGCACTGTGGCGAGCCGTGATGGAGGCGGGTAGCGGCCATGGCCTGGTCCCCGCCGGACTCGGCGCTCGCGATACGCTGCGCCTCGAGGCCGGAATGGCGCTTTACGGGCATGAGCTCGACGACGCCACAACAGCCTGGGAGGCGGGGCTTGCCTGGACGGTGAAGATGGACAGCGGCGATTTCATCGGTCGCGCCGCCCTCGCCGCGGCCCGCGAGTCGAGGCCGAGCAAGAAGCTGGCTGGATTCGAGATTCGGGGTCGCGGTATCGCGCGCGCCGGCTGTGTGGCCTTCGGCGCGGGCCGCGAGATCGGCAGGGTGACGAGTGGCACGTTCAGCCCCACGCTCGAGCGGGCGCTCGGCATGGCCTACCTGGCTCCCGGGTGGGACGAAGTGGGGCGCGCCTTCGAAATCGACGTCCGTGGACGGCGGCTGCCCGCCGAGGTCGTCGAGCTGCCCTTCTACAAGCGTGCCTGACGCTGCGCCGAGACACTACACTAGGTCCGAACCGACGGAGGAATCGACCCGATGTACCCCGAGACTGACCGGTATTCCAAAGAGCACGAGTGGTTTCGCCTGGAAGGCGACAGCTGTGTGGTGGGTATCACCGACTTTGCCCAGGACGAGCTCGGCGAAGTGGTTTTCGTCGACCTGCCGGAGGTCGGGAGCACCTTCGAGGCGGGCGACGAGATTGGCACGATCGAGTCGGTCAAGGCCGTGTCGGAGATCTACACGGCCGTCGGCGGCGAGGTGACGGCAATCAACGAGGCGCTGACCGACGCACCTGAGAAGGTCAACGAGGATCCGCACGGCGACGGCTGGCTGGTTCGTTTCAAGTTGGCGTCGCCGTCCGACCTCGACGGTTTGATGAAGGCGGCCGAGTACGAGGAGTTCACCCGCAACGGCTAGTAAGAGACAAGACGCTGGTTCCCACCGCTTCGAGATCTTCCTCGTTGCGCTCGGACTGAGTGCCTGGTGCGTCGTTCTGGCAGCGCTCGCGACCGGTCGCGGACTGGCCGGCTCGAGCCCGATCGACCTCTATCCGCTCTACGGCACGGCTCTCCTGCTGGGCTGGGCCTCGGGCAACCTCTACGTTGCCCGGACCCGCGTCGTGCCGAGGCTGATCAAGCGCATCCTGCTACCGGTCTACTTGCTCACCCCCCCTGGAGTCCTGTTCCTGCTATGGGCGACGGCGAACGAGAACCTTCAGGTCGGAGCTCCCTTGGCCCCGGTCTACGCCAGTGGCATCTTCGCCATCCTCTTCCTCGTCCCCGTGACCTTCGCTCGTAGCTTGCCTTCGCGGCGAAGCTAGTGTCCGGGCGCTACAGGCTTTTTCCCAGCAGCATGGCGTCGCCGTAGGAGTAAAAGCGGTAACGCTGGTGGATGGCCTCCGCGTAGGCGGTGAGGATTCGCTCGCGGCCGGCGAAGGCGCTGACGAGCATGAGGAGCGTGGACTTGGGGAGATGAAAGTTGGTCAGCAAAACGTCGACCAGCCTGAAGCGATAGCCGGGCGTGATGAAGAGCGCTGTGCTGCTGGAGCCTGAGCGCAGCGCTCCATGCTCGTCGCAGGCGCTCTCGAGGGCGCGGACGACGGAGGTGCCGACGGCGACGACGCGGCCCCTGGCGGCTCGTACCGCTTCGATCGTCGCCGCGACAGCGGTCGGGATGTCGTAACGCTCGGCTTCCATCCGGTGTTCGTGGACGAGCGCGGCCGTGATCGGCTTGAAGGTGCCGATGCCGATGTGGAGGGTGATCTCGGTGACCCCGATCCCCCGGCCGCGCAGCGCAGTGAGAAGCTCTGGCGTGAAGTGCAGGCCAGCCGTCGGGGCGGCGATCGCTCCCGAGACGGAGGCATAGATCGTCTGGTAGCGCTCGCGGTCCGCTGCATCGTCGCTGCGCTTGATGTAGGGCGGCAGGGGCACGTGCCCCAGACGTTCGAGGTGAGGCTCGATCGGCTCCGAGAACCGCAGCCGGTAGCGGCCGTCGTCGAGCTTGGCCAGCACTTCGAGCGTCAGGCTGTCGTCGAGCTCGAGGCGGGTGCCGGGCCGCGCACGGCGGCCGGGCTTGAGCAGCGCCGTCCACTCGGCCGGCGCCTGGCGTTCGACCAGCAGGACTTCCACCCGGCCGCCGGTCGCACGCCGGGCGAAGAGTCGTGCTGGGATGACGCGGGTGTTGTTGACCACGAGGAGGTCCCCCGGGCGCAGAATGCCGGGCAGGTCGGCGACGCCGCGGTGGCGCTCGCCTCCCTCGGCATCGACCACCAGTAGGCGGCTGTCGCCGCGCGCAACGGCCTGTTGGGCGATGAGCCCTGCCGGCAGCTCGTAGTCGAAGTCGGTGGTCAGCATCTGGGAGGTCCTCGCGCCGTGGCAGGAACTTCGAGCCCTCGGCGATCCGGGCAAGAACTTACCGCACGGCCGTGATCTGATCCGCCACCCAGGCGCAAGCGAGGCTGGGCAGGACGATGGCGGCGCCTGGGAAGACGATGCTCCACCAGGAGGGTGTGCTTTGGAGGGCGGCCTCAGCCACCATGCCGCCGAGGGTGGCCACCGGTGGCGGCAGTCCGGCGCCGAGAAACGAAAGGGCGGACTCGAGCAAGATCAGGTTGCCGACGCCGAGAACGCCCAGGGTCCAAAGCGTGCCGGCGAGGTGCGGCAGATAGTGGTGGGTCAGCACACGCCTCGGTGAGCAGCCGATCGCCCGCGCGGCGGTGCTGAAAGGCGCGGCACGAAGCGTCACGGTGCGAGCCCGTACGATCCTGGCGATTGGCATCCAGGTGGTGGCAGCGAGCAGCGTGACCAGGAGGCCACGGCTGGGCCCGAGAGTGGCAGCGATCGCAAGCACGAGGAACAGCTTCGGTACCGCCATCAGGACGTCGACGATGCGCATCGTCAGCTCGTCGAGCCAGCCGCCGGCGCCGGCGGCCACCAGGCCGACAAGGGTGCCGACGGTCAGGGCTAGGATGGTGGCCACGAGAGCGATGCCGAGCGACGTCCGCAGTCCGTGCAGGACGCGCGATAGCAGGTCGCGTCCCAAGTGGTCGGTCCCCAGGATGAAGCGCCGAGGCTTGGCTTGCGTCGATGCCAGACTGGCGAGATCGAGCTCCTGCCGGGTGCCTTGGCGTACGACCGTCAGGCCGCCCGCGGGCCCCGAGTCGATCGCGTCGACCAGGAGAGTGCGCCCGTCGCTGAGGGCAACGGCGTAGAGAGTCGTGCCCGGGGGACGATCCTGAGCGGCAGCCGGGTCCGGAGTCGAGTTTGGCTCCTGTGGCGCGAGGCTAGGCGCTACCGTCACCAGCAGCAGGGTCAGCATGAGCGCCGCGGGCCGCCGACCGACGGGTCGGCTGAGCACTGGAGAAGCTTCAGACACGCTCGACTCGCGGATCGACGAGGCGGTGGAGTGCGTCCGCCAGCAGGCTGCCGAGCACCACCAGGGTGCCGGCGGCGGTCGCGCTGACGGCGAGGACCGGGAGATCGCGTGCCAGGAAGGCCTGGTGGGCGACCCGCCCGAGGCCTGGTCGCGAGAAGATCACTTCGATGACGAGTGACCCGCTGAGCAGTAGCGGAAGATCGAGGCCCAGTCGATGCACCGGCGCTGCCACGGCGTTGCGCAGGGCGTGGCGCCAGACGACACGGTTCTCGCTCAGGCCCCGGGCACGGGCAGCGATGGCGTAAGGAGCGGCGAGAGCGCGGCGCAGCGCAGACTCGCTGAGCTGATAGACCAGGCCGACGTTGGCCAGGGCCAGGACGAGCGCCGGCAGCGCGGCATGATGGAGCAGATCGGCGAGGTGGGAGAGGCCGCCGAGGGCAGCCGGGGATGCCGCGCCGTGGGTCGGAAACAGACCCGACCTGTGACCGAGCCAGCGCAGGGCGAGCAGTCCGAGCCAGAAGGTCGGCAGGGTGTAGAGGCAGAGAGCGACGGTGTCGATGGCGCGGCGCAGTGGAGCGCGGCGCCGGGCGACCCACGCCGCCGCGGCCAGCGCCCCGCCGTACTGCAGGCCGAGCGCGAGGGCCGCCAGCCCCAGGGTCGGGGGCAGAGCGGTCGCGACGACCTCCGCCACCGGTCGACGGTGATCGAACGACCAGCCCAGGTCACCGCGCAGGAGACCCGACAGCCAGGCCGCGTACTGCGCCGTCAAGGGACGGTCGAGGCCGTAAAGCTTCCTAACGGTCTCGGCGTGGGAGAGGGGAACTGCCGGGTCGAGCGAGCGCGCAGGGTCGCCGGGGGCGAGGCGAACGACGAAGAAGGTGACGCTGGCGACCAGCCACAGGGCCAGGCCGGCGCCGGCGAGGCGACTCAGCACTATCTTCAATCGTGACCGACGCGCCATTCCCGCAGCCGGAAGAGGGAGCTCAGGGGATTCGACCCAACACCCCGGAGCCGCGTGCTGTGGGCGTCGAAGCGTGGGGGCTCCCATAGGAAGGCATAGGGCTGATCCCGGTGCAGGATCTCCTGCAACCGGTAGAGGATCTCGCGCCTGGCATCCTGGTCGGTCTCCTCTCGGGCGGCTTCGATCAGCCGATCGACCGTTGGCTCGGCGTAGGCGCCTGAGTTGTAGCCCTCGGTGATCGAGCGGCTGTGAAAGGCGTAGCCCAGGTCGAGCGAAGTGTCGATGCCCCACGAACCGATGGCGCCGTCGAAGTCGCCGCTGTCGAGCCGGTCGATGAGGGCGTGGAAGTCGAGCCGGCGCACCGCCACCTCGATGCCTACCCTCGCGAGTTGGGTCTGAATCAGCACTGCCGAATCGACGTGGATGGGGTTGGCGGAATTGACCAGCAGTTCGAGCTCGAACGGCCGGCCGGCACGCCGCAGCACGCCGTTTTTGTCGGCCTGCCAGCCGGCGATCAGCAGAGCATCGCGGGCCGCTGAGAGATCATAGGGCCAGGGCTCGAGGTCCGGGTGATGCGCCCAGACGCTGGCCAGGATCGGCGAGGTGCCGATCCGGGCTCGCCCGTCCCAGACTGTGTCGACCAGGGCCTGACGATCGATCGCCTGGGTCAGAGCGCGCCGTACGCTCGCTTGGGCGAACTGGGGGCGCCTCAAGTTCCAAGCCAGATAGTCGTACTGGCGGTGCCAGAACTGCCGGATCGTGATCCCAGGCTGGCCCTCGAGCCGCCTGACTTCGGCTGGCACCAGTTGACTGACGAAATCAGCCTTGCCCGCTTCGAGCTCGGCTAGCCGGTTGGCCCGCAACGGCACCACGCGCAAGACGACGCTCGACAGATAGGGCCGGTCGGGCTCGAAGTACTCCGGGTTGCGGCGCAGCTCGATGCGTTGCTGACTCTCCCACCCGGCGAGCTCGAACGGGCCGTTGGTGACCAGGTGGTCGCGGAACCAGGCTGCGCCTCGCGGCCACTCGGCGAAGGGCAGCGCGCTCCAGGCATGGCGCGGCAGGATGACGCCCTCGTTGAGCTCCGCCAGCTGGCTCGGAGACTCGGTGGCGTACTCGACCGCGAAATGATGGAGGCCCAGGACTCGCACGTTCTTGATGTTTTTCTTGATCTCGGCATAGCGCCAGGCCACCTCCGGATGGCGTTGGGCGAGCCAGGTCCAGCGTACGTCCTCGGCCGTGACTGCGAGTCCGTCGCTCCAGCGCACGTCCGGCTCGAGCTCGACGTCGAGGATCAGATGGTCGGCCGACCAGGTCCAGTTCCTGGCGAGGCGGGGCGCGAAGGTGGGCGGATGCTCGGCAAAATCCGGCTGTTCTTCGAAGAGATGGAGAAAGAGGCGATCGATCAGGTCCTGGGTAGCGCGGTTGCCGCCGGAGACCAGCTCGTTGACCCCTCTCGGTTCGTCGGCGATCAGGATCGTCGCGCGGCCGTCGCCGCCCTCGCTGCCCCCTCGCCGCTCGACGCTACAGGCCGAGATCAGCAGTGCCGTCAGGCAGGCGGCGACGGCCCGCAGGGCGTCGCTTCTGGCTCGCGGTGGGTAGCTGTTGTCGTGTCGCCGGCTGATGATGGCGATGATTCTATTACTAAAAGTCAGGCCGCATGAGCTCGCGGCACCTCGCTTGCTAAGCTGCCAGGGCCATGAGGCTTTCTCAACCGTTCGGTCCGCGGCGGCTTCTGTGGGGCGCCCTGCTCCTGGGCGCGTTCATCCTGCTCGATCTCGGCCTCTTCGGCTGGTTGATCTTCCGCTCGCTGTCGCAGAAGGAGATCGCTCGAGTCTTGCTCGAGACCCGCCAGGAGGCCGAAGGAATGGCCGAGCTCCTGGCCGATCGAGCCGCCCAGGGCGGCCAGGACCTCTACACCGCGATAGCGGTCGAGCGCGAGACCCAGACCTACATCGACTCCGTGCTGACGCAGCGTGACGTCGTGCAGGAGGTGGAAATCTTCGACCGGGACGGAACGCTGGTCTTCAAGGGGCGAGCGGAGGGCAGCTTTCCCCTCGTTCCCGGCAGCCTGTCGAGCGGCGGCGTGCGCGAGGTCCCGGAACACGTCGAGCGCACGACGACGCAGGTCGAGGCGACCTACGAGGTCGAGGTGCCGATCGGCGACGTTGGCATGCTTCGCATCGGCATCAGCCGAGGCGAGATCGAGAACCGGGTCGGAGTGCTACGGCGCGAGCTGGTAACCCAGGCGGCCCTGGTCGGCACCGTGACCCTGATTCTGCTCGTCGGCGTCACGAGCCTCTTGTGGTGGCTATGGCGCCGCAGTCGACGGCTCGAAGAGCAGGCGGCGGAGGCCGAGAGCCTGGCTGTGATCGGTACGCTGGCCTCCGGTCTGGCGCACGAGATCCGCAATCCCTTGAACGCCCTCAATCTGAACATGCAGCTGCTCGACGAGGAGCTGCCGCCCGGTAGCGCGCAGCGCCGGATGCTCGGCATCACCCAGGACGAGATTCGCCGGCTGGAGCGGCTGGTGAGCGATTTCCTGCTCTACGCCAGGCCGCGCAGCCTGGAGCGCAGCGCCACGTCGGCTGCCGAGCTCTTCGCCGCCTGTGGCGAGCTGCTGGCACCCGAGCTGAAGCGGCGCGGAGCGCGACTCGAAGTGGTCGACCGCACTGGCGGCGAGCTGCTCGACATCGATCCCGAGCAGCTGCAGCAGCTCCTGATCAACCTGGTGCAGAACGCTCTGCTGGCGAGCCGCGAGGACGACGAGCATCCGGTGATCGAGGTGCGCGCCGAGCACCAGGACAGGCAGGTCGTGCTCCAGGTCAAGGACCATGGGGTGGGCATCGCGCACCACGAGCGCGAGCACATCTTCGAGGCCTTCTACTCCACGCGACGCGGTGGCACCGGGCTCGGGCTGGCAGTGGTCCAGCGCATCGCCCGCGCCCACGGCGGAGAGGTCGAGGTCGATAGCGCGCCTGGGGCCGGCACGGCGGTCAGGGTGCGGCTGCCGCGCCGCTCCGCGGCACCGGCGACCGATCGTCTCGCGGCGACTCGCCGCTAGTGCGCCGGGTCGCAGAGAGCTTCCAAAGCCAGACCTCCGTGTGGGTCACGCCGTGCCTCCGGCGCGAGGCCGCACGCGTCGCTGGTTCTCGATCAGCCCGAGATAGCGCTCCAGGTGCACGTCGGCGGACCAATGCCGGCGCACGGCTTGGCGCCCGCGCGCGCCGAGGTTCTCGCGCAGTCCTTCTGTGGTGAGCAGACGCCGCATCGACTTGGCGCATTCTTCGATGCTCTCGAACGTAAAACCGGCACCGCTTTGCTCGATCAACTCCGGCAGGGCTCCGTGGTGTCTCACGATGGCCGGACAACCCTGCTGGAAAGCCTCGATCGGCGTCAAGCCGAAGGACTCGTAACACAGCGAGGGAACAAGGACGGCCACCGCTGAGCGGTACAGTCGGCGCAGCTCGGAGGGGTGCACAGCGCCGAGAAACCGTACGTGGGGTAGGTCGTTCGCCATGCGCCTGAGCTCAGACCCGAAGCCGCCGTCGCCGGCGATGAGGAGATCGGCGGCATGCTCCGAGGTGAACAGCTCGATCAGGTCCTGGACGCCCTTGAGCTTTTCGAGCCGCCCGGCGTAGAGGAAGTAGGGTCGCTCGGGCGGCGGTCCGGCGTCGGGCTCGTCGTCACTGTCCGGGACGAAGTGGGGAAGCACCTCCATCGGAACCTCGATCCCTTGATCCTGGTGGCGGTCGCGCGAGAAGCGGCTGGGCAGCAACAGGCAATCGAGCTCCTCGAGGCACCGACCCAGCCGGGCGGTCCAGCGCCAGAGCTGCGGCGGGCGCCGGGAATGCAGCGTGCAAGCCAGGCACGTGCGGCGGGTGCAGGCCTCACGGTCGAAGCGAAAGAGCACGTGAGTCGGGCAGACGAGCCAGTATTCGTGCGCGGTGTAGAGCTTGATGCCCCGACCCAGTCTCAGCACCGCCGGTCCGCCGGTCAGCGAGACGTTGTGGAAGTGGATGACGTCGTGATCGCCGTCGGCGAGGATCCTCCGGAGCTGGCCGGCGTAGGGTCCGGGACCTCCTAGCTGGTGACTCACCAAGGCACTGGCGGCCGGATGGCGCGAGCGCAGGGCATGGCGGCGGATGTTGGCATGATGAGCGAAGGTGGCCTCGGGCTCGGCGGACTCGTGCAAGCGGAAAGCGTCCACCGAGTGCACGACGTCCACCTGATGTCCCCGCGCTGCCAGCGCCTCGCTGAGCCGGTAGACCTGTAGGGCATCGCCGCCGAAGTGATAGGGCGGATAGAAGGTCGTCACCATGCAGAACCTCAACGGCCGGGTGCTGGCCGCCCGGTTGTCTTGCGTTTTGGCGGCTGGGTCGGTCATCGGGCGGTTTGGTCGGCGTTGATCCTGCGAAGTCGATCCCACGCCGGGTCGCGGCGGCCGATCTACCCGTCGCGGAAGTTGCGGGGTAGAGGTGCGATGGTACTGCGCTGCGCCGGAGGAAGACAAAACGCAGGTCCCGAGGTGCCGCGGTCGGGCCTCCACTAACATAGGGACGGACCTGGCAAGCGCCGAGAGCGTGGGTTTAGGACCCGCAGGACCTCTGCCACGGGCTGCCAGTCACGGGGACGTTTCGATTGAAGAGCGCAACAACTCAGTTGTCCGTCGTCGTGGGCTCTGTCAGCGGGCGTTCCGGCCTCGATGACTGCCTGGCGGCCCTGGTCCTGAGCGGGGCGCGCTCCACTCGCCAGTTCGGCGATCTCCTGAACGTGATCGGCGAGGAGAGAAGGTGAGGGCTCCGTTTTTTTCGATCGTCATGCCGGTCTTGAACGGCGGCCGGGCCTTCGAGCAGTGTCTCGATGCCGTCGCTCGATCGGGATTTCGCGACTGGGAGTTGATCGTAGTGGATGATGGCTCCAGCGACGCATCGGTCGTACTCGCCGCTAGTCACGGGGCACGGGTCCTCGCGACGAAGGGGCGACAGGGGCCGGCCGCGGCCCGCAATCTGGGCAGCGAGGCGGCGGTGGGACGCTTCTTGTTCTTTCTCGATGCCGACTGCGAGGTGCATCCGGACACCCTGGAACGGGCGGCGCACCATCTCGAGGCCGATCCCGGTCTCGATGCGCTCTTCGGTTCCTACGACGTGTCACCGACCGCGCCTGGACTGGTCAGCCAATTCAAGAACCTGCTGCACCACTTCGTTCACCAGAGCGGCGCAGAGCGGGCGACGACCTTCTGGGCGGGCTGCGGCGTGGTGCGTCGGGAGACGTTCCTTCGCCTGGAGGGCTTCGATGCCGGCCTCTTCCCCCGGCCCAGCATCGAGGACATCGAGCTCGGCTACCGGATGACGGCGGTGGGCGTCAGGATCCTGCTGGCCAAGGACGTGCAGGTGCGTCATCACAAGCGCTGGACTCTGGGCGGCCTGATACGCACCGACGTCATGGATCGCGGCATCCCTTGGACGCGGCTGATGCTGGCGAATAGGGTTCGACGGCGGGAGCTCAACTTGAATCGGACCGGACGATGGAGTGTATGGCTCCTGGGGGTCTTCGCCGGCGCCTGCGGCTTGGCATTCGCCGACGTGGCCTGGGCGTTTCTCGCGCTCGCAGCGTTGCTGGCGATCATCGCTCTCAACCACCAGGTCTACCGATTCTTCCACCAGCAGCGCGGCTGGGCGTTCGCCTTGGCGGTGATCCCGCTACATGTCTTGTACTATGGCTACTCGGCGTTGGCGTTCGCAGCCGGCGGTGTGTGTCATCTCGCAGCTCGTCGCGACCGCGTCCGGGGGAGAGCGAACTCGCCGGGCGCCTCGGAAAACGAGGGTCGGAACCCGGAGGACTGAGTCTCTCGGGTTTGCTATTGTAGCGACACTTCCGGGGTCACCTTCGCCGATCGCCGACGACCTTCTCAACGACGCCTGTGCAGACCCCGAGCCACCAGACCGTAGTCATGGGTGCCGGCCCTGCAGGTCTCACTGCGGCGTGGGAGTTGGCTCGTCTCGGCCGGTCGGCGGTCGTGTTCGAGAGCTCCCCGTGGGTCGGAGGGTTGTCGCGGACTGTCTCCTACAAGGGCTACCGCTTCGACATCGGCGGCCATCGCTTCTTCAGCAAGCTGCCTGAGATCGAAGCGTTGTGGAGTGAGATGCTGGGCGAGGACTTTCTCGAGCGCCCTCGCATGTCGCGCATCCACTACAACGGGAAGTTCTTCGACTATCCGCTGCGCCCCCTGAACGCTCTGCGCGGTCTCGGCGTGTGGGAATCGATGCGGGTGACTGCCAGCTATGTCGCAAGCCGGATCTCCCCCTACCCCGAAGAGGAGAACTTCGCGCAGTGGGTGTCGAACCGGTTCGGGCGTCGCCTGTTCGAGATTTTCTTCGAGACCTACACCGAGAAAGTCTGGGGGATCCCCTGCTCTGAGATTAGCGCCGACTGGGCGGCGCAGCGGATCAAGGACCTCGATTTTCTCAAGGCGGTGAAGAACGCCCTGCTCGGTCAGCGTCGAGGAGGAGAGGTCGTCACGACTCTGATCGACCGCTTCCACTATCCACGACACGGACCCGGAATGATGTGGGAGCGGTTCCGTGACCGCTTGGAGGATGCTGGTATTCGGACCGTGATGAACTCGCCGGTCGTTCGCGTCCGGCACGACGGGAACCGAGTCAGCAGCGTCGGCGTACGTTCCAGTGATGGCGTCGAGAGGGACGAGACCGCCGAGAGCTTCATCTCCTCGATGGCGATCTCGGCCCTCGTGCGGTGTCTCGATCCCGCTCCGCCGCAGCGGATCCTCGACGCCGCGGACGCGCTGCGTTACCGCGATTTTCTCACCGTGGTACTCATTGTCGGACGGGAGCAGGTCTTTCCCGACAACTGGATCTACATCCACTCGCCCGACGTTCGAGTGGGCAGGGTCCAGAACTTCAAGCAATGGAGCCCGGAGATGGTGCCCGATTCCGGGAAGACCTCACTCGGTCTCGAGTACTTCGTCAACGAGGGCGACGACCTCTGGTCGGCGACGGACGAAGAGCTGTTGGCTCTCGGCGAGCGGGAGATGGCCACCCTGGGCCTGATCGAGCCGGGCGAGGTCGAGGACGGCACGGTGGTGAGGGTGCGCAAGGCGTACCCGGTCTACGACGGCAGCTACCGTGAGCACGTGGCGACCCTGCGCGAGTACGTGTGCGGTTTCGCCAACCTCCAGCTCGTCGGGCGCAACGGGCAGCATCGCTACAACAATCAGGATCACTCGATGGCGGCGGGCATCCTGGCCGCGAGAAACGTCGCGGGCGAGGACCATGACGTCTGGGCCGTCAACGTCGAACAGGAGTACCTCGAGTCGAAGACGGGAGACCGCCTAACCCCCGAAGCCATAGGCAGACCTTCGGTCGAAGAGATGCTGCGCTCCGCTTTCGCCCGCTACGACCCGGTGGCACTGGGTGTCGCCTTCGCCCTCGTCGGAGCTTCCAGTCTCTTCCTCGCGACAGCGGCCTTGCTGCTCCAGCCAGGCGAGCCGGTGGGTCCGACCCTCTCTCTGCTCGGCAACTACCTGCTAGGCTTCGAAGCCTCTTGGGGCGGTGCGGTGATCGGTTTCGTCGATGCCGAACCCACCCAGTCCGGCATCGGCTACTTGCTGGCTGGGGCCATCAACCTACTAGTCGGATGGCACGAATCGATGATCCGCAAGCGAATCGAATTGAGCGTGGCTCTGGATCCTCTGACGGGAGCTGACCGATGAGCGAGAGATCGGCCACCGAGGCGGAGGCCGTCGCGATCCGCGCGGCGGTAGCGCGGCTGCGGGCCGGTATCGTGGCCATCGTCGTCGGCTTGTTCGCCGGGACAGGGCTGGCCGTGGCCACGCTCTGGCTCGTCGTGCGTGGCGGGTCCAACGTCGGCCAGCACCTGGCCCTGCTGCGCTTCTATTTCCCCGGCTATACCGTCTCGGTGCTCGGCGCCTTTGTCGGCTTTTCCTACGCCGCCGCGCTCGGGGCGGTCGTCGGCTGGTGCACCGCCTGGGTCTACAACCGCTTCGCCGGCTATAGCAGCGGACGCTGATCGGACGCGATGTCCGGCTCGCGCACCCGAGGCCTCGAGCGACCGGAAGAGAACCGGCGCCCCTCACCCTCCGGCGCCGAGCTCGCGCCGCGGGCCGTGCCCATCCTCACGTATCACTCGCTCGACGCCTCGCGGTCGGTCATCTCGGTCGACCCGCGCGTCTTCGCCTCCCACATGCGCCGGTTGGCGCGACGAGGATTCACCGGTATCCCTCTGAGCCGTCTGCTGGCAGCCTGGCGCGAGGACGCCGAGCTTCCGGCCAGGCCGGTGGTCATCACCTTCGACGACGGCTTCGAGAATTTCTTCGATTGCGCCGCGCCGCTGCTGACCGAGCTGGGCTTCGGGGCGACCGTATTCGCCGTCGCGGGCTATCTGGGTAGAAAGAACGACTGGCGCCAGGCGGCGGAGGTCACGCGCTTGCCGTTGATGGGCATGGACCGCTTGCGCGAGCTCGCGAGGCGAGGTTTCGAGATCGGAGCCCACTCGGTGAGCCACCCGCGGCTGACGAAGCTCTCCGCCGAGGCTCTGGAGCGCGAGGTCGGCGACTCTCGACGCATCCTGGAGGATGGTCTCGGACTCGCGGTCCCCTGCTTCGCCTACCCCTACGGCGCGCTCGATCCCGCCGTGAAGCGAGCGGTCGGCGGGACCTACTCGGCGGCCTGTGGGGCGCGACTCGCCGTGGCGCGACCGACCGACGAGCCCTGCGAGCTGCCGCGGCTCGACATGTATTACTTCCGCGGCGGCTTCACCCACAGGCTGTTGTGCACCCGGCCGGGCGCCGCCTATCTGGCGCTGCGGGGATTGGGGCGGAGGCTTCGGGCACGCGCCGGGCGCGCGACCCCAGACTCCCTGCTAGCAACAAAGGGTCTTTAGCGGCCTGGGTACTTCCAGGCATCGCTGTAGGCGTAGGCGTCGTAGTCCTCCTCGGTGAGGAAGGTCTCTGCCTCGTCGTTGCCGCAAGCCTCGCAGATCGCCTCGGCGACCCTGCCCTCCTTCCACTCGAAAACGTAGCAGGGAGATTCGCAGTCGCAGCAGATCAAGTAATCCGGGGAGCTGAGCTTGACTACCATTGCTGTTCTACCGGGTGCTGGCGTCGGAAGTCGTCGATCGCCTCGTTCATTCTACCCGGAAGCTCCCAGTGCACGCCGTGAGCAGCTTCGCTGATGACCGTCAAATCGCCCTGCGGCAGGGCGGCCGCGATGCGCTCGCCGATCGCCAGGGGAAAGATGCCGTCGTGGGCGCCCCAGATCACCGCTACCGGGCAGCGGATGCGGGCCAGATCGTTCTCGTCGAAGGCGTCGTCCTCGGACAGTGTGCCCAGGATGTGGCGCACCGCGGGAGAGGTGTAGGCCGCGAGGAAGCCGCGCTTGGAAAAGCGCAGCACGAGAGGAACACGGCGGAAGAGCGCGCGATAGAGGCGTTCCACTCCGGCGATGCCGTCCACCCGGACGAGACGCCCGACGGCGCCCCAGTCCTGATCGCGCCAGCCGCCGCTGTTGATGAGCACCAGGCGCTCGACGAGCTCGGAGTGATCGAGCGCCAGGCGTACGCCCACCCAGCCGCCCAGGCTGATGCCGCACACAGTCACTGGGCGCCCGGGAGAGTGCTGGCGGATGAGGGCCGCCATCGCGGCCGTCGCCTGGCGGACGTTCATCCCAGGGCTGGGACCCGTCGTGCCGCCCAGTGCCGAGAGCTCCGGCACCCACAGCCGGCAGTTGCCGGAGAGGGTGCTGATGGTCCTGCACCAGGTCAGGGCGGTCGAGCCCAGCCCGTGGAGCAGCAACCAGGGCTCGGCCTCCGGTGCGCCGTGGTGGTAGAGCCGGACGTCGAAGCCGGCCGCGTGACAGGTCTCCCGGCGCACTCCGCGGAGGCGCAACATGAAATGGGTCCAGAAGCCGAAGAGTCGCAGTAGCATGCCGGCGGTACTCTATTCGTCCCGGACGCATTGGGCCAGTAGGCCCGGAGCGGTAACGTTCTGCCTCGATTTCGGGCCTGTCTGAACGTGCTGCTGGCCGTCATCACGGTACCGCCTACGTCATCGCCGCACTCGTGTGCGCATCAGCGGGACGTTGACCCGTGCTCCGGCACCGTGTTACTTTTCGCCTTCTTGCGCCCCGGGCGCAACTGTAGGAGGTTCGTGTCCATGTACGCAGTGATCGAAACCGGCGGCAAGCAATTCCGCGTCGAGCAGGGCGACGTCATCGACGTCGAGCTGATGGAGCTCTCCGGCAAGGACTCCAAGAAGATCACCTTCGAAAGGGTCCTGATGATCGGCGGCGACTCGCCGACGGTGGGCACGCCCCTCGTGGCGGGAGCCCAGGTCACGGGCGAGGTGGTGACTCCGCTGCGGGGTCCCAAGATCCGTGTGTTCAAGAAGAAGCGCCGCAAGGGTTACAAGCGGCTGAACGGTCACCGGCAGGACCTGCTCAGGGTCCGGATCGACAAGATCAAGACCTAGGGAGCAAGAAGATGGCTCACAAGAAGGGACAGGGTTCCAGTCGCAACGGCCGCGATTCCAATCCCCAGCATCTCGGGGTGAAGCGGTTCGGTGGTCAGAAGGTCACCGGCGGCACCATCATCGTTCGTCAGCGCGGCACCAAGTTCTTCCCCGGGGTCAACGTGCGCCGGGCCAAGGACGACACGCTCTTTGCCACGGCGGATGGCGTGGTCAAGTTTCGTGATCGCGGTCGCCTCGGCAAGTTCGTCAGCGTGCTCGCCGCTGACTAGCGGTCTGCGCGCAGTGGCAGGACCGGTTCGCGCGCCGGAGTCCCGGTCTTGAATTTCGTCGACGAAGCGGTCATCCACGTTCAGGCCGGCAGTGGGGGCAACGGCTGCCTGGCCTTCCGGCGGGAGAAGTTCGTGCCCAGGGGCGGTCCCGCCGGTGGCGACGGTGGGCACGGTGGCTCGCTTTATCTGCTCGGCGATGCGCAGCTCAACACCCTGCAGCACCAGCGCTTCAATCCCCACTACAGGGCCGAGCGGGGGCGCCATGGCGAAGGGTCGAACCGCACCGGCCGTAGCGGTAAGGACCTCTTCGTTCGAGTTCCGCTGGGCACCGAGGTACGGGACGCTGGGAGCGGCGAGCAGCTGGGGGAGATCCTAGCTGACGCAGAACGCCTTCTGATGGCCAAGGGAGGCCGCGGGGGGCGCGGCAACGCCCGCTTCGCCTCGGCCACGAATCAGGCACCGCGGCGGGCGGATCCGGGGGAGGAGGGCGAGGAGCGCAGCCTCCAGCTCGAGCTCAAGCTGCTGGCCGACGTCGGTGTGGTGGGGCTGCCCAACGCCGGCAAGTCGACCCTGATCAGTGTCGTCTCGGCGGCGCGTCCCAAGATCGCCGACTATCCGTTCACTACACTGGTGCCGCAACTGGGCGTCGTGGCGCCCGGCCCGGACAGCGACCCGTTCGTGATCGCGGACTTGCCAGGACTGATTGCCGGCGCCTCGGAAGGTGCCGGACTAGGCCACCGTTTCCTGCGCCACGTCGAGCGGTGTCGGGTGCTGCTCCACTTGGTCGATGCCGCGGCCGAGCAGAGCGCCGAGGCCGAGGTGGAGGCGATCGAGCGCGAGCTGAGACGGTTCAATCCCGAGCTGCTCGAGCGCCCGCGGCTACTCGTCGGCACCAAGCTCGACGCCCTGCGGCCCGAGAGGCGCGCCGAGCTCAAACGGGCGGCTGAGCAGCGCCATCTCGAGTATTACGAGATCAGCTCGGTGACCCGCGAGGGCGTTGATCGCCTGGTCGAGCGGATCCAGCGGCTGCTGAGGGAGGAGAGCCAGTGATGCGCCTCGGCCTCTACGGCGGCAGCTTCGACCCCATTCACTGCGGGCACGTAACGCCGGTGCTCGAGGCGGTCGAGCAGCTCGAGCTCGAACGCGTGGTCTACCTGCCGACAGCCCAGCCGCCACACAAGCCGGCTACCGACTTCGCGCCGGTCGCACGGCGCTTCGCGATGGTCGAGCTCGCGGTCATCGACCACGACCGGCTGCAGGTCTCAGACTTCGAAGTGGCCTCGGGCCCGAGCTACACCATCGATACCCTCGAGCACTTCGCCGATCAGCAGCCCGACGCCGAGCTCTATCTCCTGATCGGCTCCGACTCCCTCGCTCAGATCGAGAGCTGGTGTCGCTGGCGCCAGCTGTTCGAAGTGGCGCGCATCGCCGTGCTCCGGCGCCCGGGCTGGACCCGCGAGCAGGTGCTGGCTGGGGTCTCGGCCTCGGCGCGGGTGCTCATCACCGCCGCCGTCACCTGGGTCGACAACGAACCGCTGGAGATCTCGGCCACCGAGATCCGGCGACGGCTGCGGGCCGGAGGCCCGGTGCCGAGCGACTGGGCGCCGGCCGCGGTGCTACAGTACGCGCGGAAGTACTCCCTCTATTCATGAGAGCGACTGCTACCAGACCCCCTGACATCCGCCTGAGACTCCGCCACGCCGTTGCCGTGGCGGATGACCGCAAGGCCCTGGACCTCAAGGTCCTGTGGCTGGCGGACGTCAGCGATTTCACCGACTACTTCATGGTCTGTTCAGGGCGTAGTGCTCGCCAGGTGCAGGCGATCTCGGATGGCATCGTTCGCGAGTTGCGGGACCAGGGAGTGCGGCCCCAACATGTCGAGGGCGCCCGCTTGGCCCGCTGGGTGCTGCTCGACTACGGAGACATGGTGATTCACGTCTTCGACGTCGAGGCTCGCGACTACTACCGCCTCGAGCGCCTCTGGGCTGACGCTCCCGACGTGACGGCCGAGCTGCGCGGGTGAGCGGTTCGGCTGTTTTCGACGCATTCGTCCGTGCGGCCCCGAGTCTCCAGCCCCTCTTCGAACAGATAGCGCGCGCGGCGCGGTCTGAAGCGCCGATCCTGATTCTCGGCCCCGCCGGGAGCGGGCGCAGCAGCGTGGCGCGCGCAGCGCATCACGCGAGCTCTAGGAGCCAGGGGCCTCTGGTCGAGGTCGATATCGCAGCCATCCCATCGACTCTCTTCGAGAGCGAGTTCTTCGGCTTTCGCGCCGGTGCTTTCACCGGCGCGACCGAGGCTTCCCCCGGACGCGTGGCGCGGGCCGAGGGTGGGACCCTGATTCTCGACCGCGTCGAGGAGCTGCCGCTGGGCAGCCAACCGAAGCTCCTGCGCTTGCTGGCCGAGCGTCAGTTCACCCCCCTTGGCGGCAGCCAGCGCAATGCCGACGTGCGCTTCATCGCCATTGGCGCTACCGACCTCGAGCGGCGCGTGGCCCAGGGCGCCTTTCGGCCCGATCTCTTCTACCGGCTCGAGGTGCTGACCTTCGTGCTACCGGCGCTTGCCCAGCGCAAGAGCGACCTACCGGCGGTACTCGACTATTTCCTCGCCGATTTAGCCACGCGCAGTGGTCGCGATCACCTGCGACTGGGCGATCGCGCGCTGCGCTGGATGCTGGACTATCCTTGGCCGGGCAATCTGCGTCAGGTGCGCAACGTGCTCGAACGAGCCCTGGTCGAGGCGCCCGGCGCGACGAGCCTCGATCCCCGTCCGCCACGCGATCTGGTCGGTCGCCCGCGTTCGCTGGCAGCGGTCGAAAAGGAGCAGATCGAGACCACGCTGGCCTATACCCGCGGCCATCAGGGACGAGCCGCTCAGCTGCTCGGCATCAGCCGCAAGACGCTGTGGGAGAAACGCAAGAAATACGGCATCCCATGAGACGACTCGAGCGCCCGGCTCGGGCGGGCGTTGAGCTCTTTGCGCTCGCGCTGCTGGCGTTGTCGACGTTCGCTCCAGCGGCAGCGAGCGCGGGCGGCGAGAAGCCGCTCGAGATCTGGCTCGCCCCATCCCCTGCGGGCGAGGCCTGGGACGTTCTCATCAAGAGCCTGCTGGCTGATCTGGAGCGTACTCCTCGCCGCCATCGTCTGGTCCTCCTCGATTCGGAAGCACCGGCGGGCGAGCCCGCGCCGGAGGGTGTTCTCGCGTTTTTCGAGATCCACCTCGACCGCGCTCTGGAGACGCCGCGCATAGAACTGGCCGCCGGCGCTGAGCGCAGCTCGCCGGGCTGGTTGGTGCACGCGGTCGTCCAAGCGGCGGAGACAGTGGGTCTCGAGATCGACGTGGTCGATGCGCGCTCATCATGGATCGGGCAGCTGGTGGCCCGCTCGACGCGTTGCCGGCTCGCCGGGCCGGCTCACCGCGCGCTGGCGCTGGGTCTGCCGAGCCTCGGCCTGCGGCTGCCGGCGGAGTCGATCGCCGACGGTAGCCGGCAGCTCGCCGCGCTGGCTCGTCGCCTGGATGCTCTCGACGGGCACCCGGTCTTCGAGGATCAGTTCCTGGTTGCGTTCGGGCGAGTCTGGCTGCGCCGGGACCTGTACTGGCTAGGTCTCGCTCTGTGGTTGGTGCTCTACTGGCGCGGTCGCCGGTTACCGGGTCGGGAGTCTCGCTGGCTCTTCCTCCTCGCCTGGCTGGTGACTCCACTATTCGGCGCGGTGCTCCTGACCCTACCGGCGCTCCTCGCGACCTGGCGGCCTGCGCCCCGCTGGCTGGGATGGGCGGCGTTGCTACCGCCGGCCATCTACACGCTGCGACTGGGAGCCGCGCTTCTCGGCGGCGCCCGCTTGGTGGTCGCGAGCTTGCCGGCGCTGCTAGTCGTCGCGGCGCTCGCGGCTTTCCTCTGGGGCTACGTCAGGACCGCACCGGT
>JAPUJD010000348.1 GCA_027296385.1 Acidobacteriota bacterium
TCGTCGGCCCGGCGCGACCGTCGAGCGGTTGGCTGACCTCGGTTGCCTCGACGTTGCGGCGACCGAAGTAGTCGACACCGAAGCGCAGCGATGCGTGCTGGCTCCACTGCCGCCGCCCCCGCCAGTTGAAACCGAGGTCGACCGCCTTGTTTCTTGTCGTGATCTCCCTGCCGTCGCGCAGGACCCTGGTCTCGAGGTCGTTGGGATGGGCCCAGGCATCGAGCCCCCAGCCCTTCTCCGAGCGAATGGCGAACTTGAAAAGCAGGTGCCTCTCCTCCGGGTAGACCGTCACTCGGCCCGGAAAGTCGGTGTTCGACTTGCCGATGTCGGTGCCGCGGGAAGCCAGCACCAGCACTGAATAGTCCCGCTCGCCGTGGCTCCAAGCACGCGACAGCGTGGCCGACGTCTGGTCGAATCCGTCGTTGAGCGTGAGACCGTCCGGGGTCTCGCCCGTCTCTGAGCTGCGATGAGCGAAGCCGAGACTCCAAGCGCCGTCGCCCCAGCCCACTACCTGATGGCTGCCAGCGCCGTTGCTCTCGGAGCCGATCTCCGTCGTGGTGCCCTCGAAGGTGCGGGGGAACATCCGGATGACGCCGCCGAGGGCGCCGGAACCGTAGTAGGTCGACGCCGGACCGCGCAGCACGTCGACCTTCCCCATCAGTCGCGGATCGATGAAGGAAGCCGACACTCCGGCCCGGCGCTCGCCGACCAGACGCATGCCGGCGAGCAACGTCAGCACGCGCTGCCGCGCTACGCCGCGGATCGAGTAGGTCTGGAAGATCCCGCCCTGGCCGTTCTCGGCGACGCTCGGCGAGCTGACCACGACCTCGGTCAGCGTCGCCGGCGCTGCCGCCATCGCGCCCACGTCGATGACACTGGCCGAGGAGCTCGAAGGGGCGTAGGAGCTCTCACCAGGAGCCGCCGACACTGCGATCTCCTGGTAGATCTCCTGCTTGGCCTCTAGACGCACGTCGACCACCGGCCCGACGATCTCTACCGTCGCCTGGAGGAAACGTGGATGGGAGATGCTGAGCTCAGAAGGGATGTCCAGATCCGGGAACGCGAATGCGCCTTTGAAATCCGTGTAGCGGGTCTCTCCGTCAGGAGCCGACACACGGGCATTCTCGACCGGGATGCCATCCAGACTCGTCACGGTCCCAGTCACCGCGGTCCATGCGGGCGCTGCAGCCAGGAGTAGGAGCAGACCGCTGGCGATCCTTGGTGGGCCGATCTGGGACGTCAGTCTACGCATTGAGTCCGGCCTCTAGTGTCCCTACGCTTCGCCGGCCGCATACCCTAACATCCACCGTGAAGGCACAATTCCCCTTCCGGCAACTCCCGCTGGGCCGAACCGTAATACAGTCGCACGCTCGCGCTTTAAACGACGACTGACGGAAACGAACAAGTGACCACGAGCATCGAGCTGAGGGGCATTCGGAAAGAGTACGGGGATTTCGTCGCCGTCGACGACCTCTCGCTGGCGATACCCGCCGGCACGATCTACGGACTGCTGGGGCCGAACGGCGCCGGCAAGTCGACGACGATCCGAATGCTGATGGATATCATCGCTCCCGATCGCGGCGAGGTGAGACTCTTCGGGCGCCCGCGGCAGCGCGAGGACCAGGATCGCATCGGCTATCTACCGGAGGAGCGGGGTCTCTACCAGAAGATGAAGGTGATCGATCACCTCGTTTTTCTGGCCGAGTTACACGGCCTCGAGCGTTCGGCCGCCAAACCGAAGATCGACTCGTGGCTGGAGCGGGTCGGCCTCGCCGATCGCGCCAAGGCAAGGGTCGAAGAGCTGTCGAAGGGCATGCAGCAGAAGGTCCAGCTCATCGGCACGGTCCTGCACGAGCCCGACATCCTCGTCCTCGACGAGCCTTTCGCCGGGCTCGACCCGATCAATCAGGGCCTCTTCAAGGATCTGCTCTCCGAGTACCGGGATCTGGGCCGGACCATCCTCTTCTCGACTCACATCATGGAACAGGCCGAAAAGCTCTGCGATCACATCTGCCTGATCTCCGACGGGCGAACGATTCTCGAAGGCGAGTTGGCGACGATCAAGCGCGACCTACGTGGCAACACCTACCGTCTCCTGGCGGACGGCGACCTCGACCGCGTCGCCCGGCTCGAAGGCGTCGAGGGTGTCGTCGGGCAAGTCGACGCAGCGGATCGGCCTGCCGTGCGACTGATTCTCGGTTCCGACATCGCCGGAGCGTCGATCCTCAAGCAGTTGGTGGAGTTTCTCGACGTGCACGAGTTCGCGTCCGAGGAGCCCGACCTCGAGACCATCTTCATCAAGGCGGTTCAGGATGCGAATTGACAAGGCCGTCGTCATCGCCAAGCGTGAGTACGGCAGCCGAATCCGCAGCAAGGGCTTCTGGCTCTCGACCATCGCCCTGCCGCTACTGCTGGCCGCGATGGGTGTCGTCCCGGCCCTCTTGGTCTCGCGGGCGGGATCTTCCATGCGAATCGTCGTCGTCGACGAGACCGGCAGATTGGGCGAGGAGATCCGCTCGGCTCTCTCCGAAGACGATGCTCGCGCGTCTCAGATCGCCAAGTTCGAAGTCGCCTTGGAGCTACCGGCGGCGGACACCGAGAGCCAGCGGCTGGAGCTCGATCGACGGATTCTCGGCCAGGAGATCGACACCTGGTTATGGATCTCGAGCCAGGGCCTGGAAGCAGGAGAGATCGAATACCACGCCGAGTCGGTATCGAGCTTCCTGTCGCAGACCATTCTCGAGCGCCGACTGACACGTGTGGTCCGTCGCGATCGACTCGCACAGGTCGGAGTCGCGCCCGAGTTGGCCGACGATCTCGTGGCTTCGATCAACCTCAAGACCGTCAAGGTCACCAAGGAAGGCAGCAAAGAGCAAGGCGAGGATGTCGGTTTCTTCCTCGCCTACGCTCTCTTCTTCATGTTCTATATGGTGCTCATGATCTACGGCCAGCAGGTCATGAACAGCGTCCTCGAAGAGAAGACCTCGCGCATCGTCGAGGTTGTTTTGTCGGCGACGCGCCCGTTCGAGCTGATGATGGGCAAGCTGGTCGGCGTCTGTGGCATCGCCCTGACTCAGCTCTCGATCTGGCTCGGCTCAGTTGCCGTGGTGACCCTGCCCGGGGTCGTCGCCGTGATGGCCTGGCTGCCCGAGGGGGTAGAGATTCCACAGCTCGAAGCGGGCCTTATCGTGCACTTTCTCTTCCTCTTTCTTATCGGTTTCTTCGTCTACTCGACGTTCTACGCAGCTGTCGGCGCGGCCTTCAACAGCATTCAGGAGGCGCAGCAGTTCGCCAGCTACGCCGTCATCTTCCTCATTGCGCCGATGCTCTTCTTCTTCCTGGTGATCAACGACCCCGACTCGACTCTGTCGGTCGTCACCTCGTTGATCCCGCCCTTCACGCCCCTGATCATGCTCTTGCGCCTGGCGGTCAAGGCGCCGCCGTTGTGGCAGGTCGCCCTCGGCTACGCGCTGGCGATCGGCTTCGCAATCTTCATGGTCTGGCTGGCAGGAAGGATCTACCGCACCGGTATCCTGATGTACGGCAAGAAGCCGACCGTGCGAGAACTCTGGCGCTGGCTGCGCTACCCCTAGAGTCCCGTGCGGCAAGTTCGCTACCCAGCTCGCCGGTTCTCACCGCCCCTGCCAGCGTTGCTCCGCCTCGAATCAGGCCCGCTAGTCTTTCGTCGTTGCGCCTTGCACGGGACACTAATGCCGCTCTTCGCGAACGATTTTCCACGACCCGGCTCGTCGAACCAGCTCCAGAGTCTTGCGCACGCGGTCGCTGCGACTGTCCGAGCGGTAGCTCTGCTCGAGCTCGACGGCGGCACGATCGGGTCCCAAGACGCTGACATCGAGGTCGCTGAGCGTGACCTCGATGAAGGACGGGCTGCTGACGAGTACTTGTTGCCGGGCAACCCATGAACCGTGGTCGAGGCCGCTCGCCGGCTCGAAGTCCAACGCGTAGGCTGCCAGATAGCCGGTGACGTCCTGACGGGACCAGGCCGCGGCCCAGTGCCGTACAGCCTCGATCGCCTCGAGCCCGACCCTGCCGTCGGGGCGCGCCGCCGGCAGGGACGGGAAGAGCGGCGCTTCCACCTCGACCAGGCCCGTCTGCCCGCCGCCGACCTCGTGCTCCACGCCGCTTGCCGCAGAGCTGCGCCGAAGCGCCGCGAGCTCCTCCTCGAGCTGCCGCACTCGCAACAGGGCAACGTCGCGGGCAAGCTCAGCGTCGAACACGGCGCGGGCCAGATCCGCT
>JAPUJD010000349.1 GCA_027296385.1 Acidobacteriota bacterium
CTGAGCTGCGAGTGGCGATTCGGCGACGGCGACACAGAGACTCGCGCGTGCAGTGAGGTGGTTAACCATAACTACGCCGCGAACGGTACGTTCACCGTGACTTTGGTCGTGACGAACAACCTCGGACAGAGCACAGCGACCGGATCGGTCGAGGTGCCGCACGATCAGTAGCGGCGTCGCTGCCTGGGCCTTGGCACGAGAACCTCGGTTGGCTCAGCATGTCGTGCGCCAACACGAGCAGCTGCGGCACGGTGGCTTACGCCATCACGACTCCGGTCGTCGATCTCATATTCAAGGACGGCTTCGCAGTGGGCGACACTTCGGCCTGGAGTACGACCTGTGACGGCGCGGGTTGTGGATGAGCGGCTCGAGATCGCCCTGCTGAGACCGTCGCAAAGTCGAGCCGGTTGGCCCTTGCTATAATCCATCGCCGATAGATAGCGAGCGTTCCGAAGCGCCCTTCATTGCATCAGGCGTGTGGGCCGAGGGGTGTCTTCCGAGGTCCGGACTCCATCGATAGCGCCCGGCCCGACTGGACTCAGCACACTGCACAACCGCCATGGCCGCCGACAATTTCACCGACATCCAGCTCGACATGCTCACCCGCCGCTGGCGAGCGGATACGAGCCCGCGTTTGACGTTGGAGCTGGCCGACCTCTACCGCCGGCGGGGCCAGCTGGAAGCCGCGCTGCCGGTGATCGAGAAGGGTCTCGAGGCCCGTCCACACCACGTTTCCTTGCAGGTAGCGTTGGGGCGCTACCGTCTGGAAACGGGTGATGCGCGCGCTGCCGCCTCGATTCTGCGCGATGTCGTCGATAAGGACCCCGGGCACCTGGTGGCCAGCAAGCTCCTGATTCGAGCCTACCTGGGCCTGGAGGACCTCGAGCGGGCTGGAGCTCGACTGGAGCTCTACGCGGTGCTCAACGACAGCGATCCGGATCTCGCCAAGCTGCGGGCCGCTGTCGCCGGCCACTTGCCGCCGGACGCCGCGGGCGCGCCGGCACCGCTTCCCCAGAGCTTCCTGACCGGGGCCAGCGCGCAAGCGACCGAGCTCCCTTCGCTGAATCCTCCAGCCGAGCGTAGTCTCGTGGGAGCGCTCGATCGGGAACCGTTCGTCGCTCTGCACGAAGAGCCGCTCGAGCCAACTCCGATCTCCACGCTCTTCGGCCTGGAGGCGGCGCCCGACGAGGTCGAGGAACAGCTCGAGAGATCCGCTCTCACGAAGGAGCCCGGGCCAAGAGCTGGAGTACCGGCCGACGAGCTCGCGCTCGAGGCAGAGCCCGAGCCGGAGAGAGCAGCCGTCGGCCTCGCCGGTGCCCAGCTCCCGAGCGAGCCGCCCGAGCTCGAGGAACGCCAACCGGCGTCAGCGGCCGAGGAGATCGACGCTGGAGCCGCGGCCACCGTCACCCTCGGCGCGTTGTACCTGGCGCAAGGACATCTAGACGACGCCCGGAGCATCTTCGAGCGGGTGCTTCGGCGCGACCCGGAGGATGCCGAAGCGTTGGCCGGGCTGAAGGAGATCGAGCGTCGGCTGGGGACGGACAGGCGAGACTCCGAATCGGCCCCGAGCGGGAGCAACAGCGGCAAGATCGATCTTTTGCGCAGCTACCTCGGTAGACTCCTCGCGGCAGCCGATCGGCTGTCCGCCTGAGCACATGTCGGTGGGATGGAGGTCAGAGTGTTTCGACAGCGGTTGAATGATTTGCGCGAGGCCATCTCCGGGGCCCGCGCCACCTGCCTGGCGGCGGGCGACGGGATCGTGATCGACTCGGTGGGAGGCGAAGGCCTCGACCTCGAGGTTCTGGCGGCCGAGATGACCTCGATGGCCAAGGGCATCGGCGCCGAGCAGCGGGGACTCCAGATCGGTGAGGCCTTGCGCTTCGAAATCGTGACGGACGCCTACGGTGTCATCCTGACCCGTGTCGCGGAGAGCTACTACCTGCTCGTGGTCGTCGAAGCGGGCCACCCGTTGGGGCGTGCCCGCTTCGAGATGCGGCGCGCGGCGCTGGATTTCCAGGACGATCTCGTCTAGACAGGGGGACACCGCAGTGCTGACCTTCGATCAGATCAAGGAGCTCATAGAGCTCGTCGCCGACCGCGGCCTCGAGGGCGTGGAGATCGAGCGCTCCGGTTTCAAGGTGAAGATCGAGGGCCGCAAGGTCGAGATCCGAGCCGCTACGACGGTCCAGCCGGAGCCGCTGGCGGTGGCACTGGCGGCGCCCCAGGTGTCGGCTTCGGCCGCCGAACCCGTCGCCGCGTCGGAGGAAGCCGTGGGCGAATCGGTGCCGACTGTGCCCGACGACTCCACTCTCGTGACCTCGCCCATCGTCGGGACTTACTACGCCGCTCCCAACCCCGACGCGGCATCCTTTATCAGGGTGGGAGACCGAGTTGAGCTCGGGCAGGTTCTCTGCATCGTCGAGGCCATGAAGCTGATGAACGAGATCGAGTGCGAGGTCGCCGGAGTCGTGGTCCAGATCTTCCCCAAGAACGGGCAACCGGTCGAGTACGGCGAGCCTCTCTTCGCCATCCAGGCCGACTGAGCCGGTCACCGACCGGCTGACGTCCGATGTTCAAGAGAATCCTCATCGCCAACCGCGGCGAGATTGCACTCAGAATCAACCAGGCCTGCCGCGAGCTCGGTATCGAGACGGTTGCGGTTCACAGCACCGCCGACAGCGAGTCGCTGCATGTGACCTACGCCGACGAGAGTGTCTGCATCGGTCCGCCGGCGTCGACCGACAGTTATCTCAACATCACGGCGATTCTGGCGGCGGCTGAGATCACCGGTGCCGACGCGGTGCATCCCGGCTACGGCTTCCTGGCCGAGAGGGCCGATTTCGCGGAGATGGTGGCGGAGTGCCAGCTGCAGTGGATCGGTCCGCGGCCCGAGAGTATCCGGCTGATGGGCGACAAGGCCAAGGCGAGGACGACGGCGGCGGCCGCCGGCGTGCCCGTGCTGCCGGGCAGCCCGGAGCCCCTGGCGACGCCGGCCGAAGCACTGGGCCTGGCTGTCGAGCTCGGGTTTCCTGTCATTCTCAAAGCCGCCGCCGGCGGCGGTGGTCGTGGCATGCGGATCGTGCACACCGCCGAGGAGGTCGAGATCTTGTTCACCACCGCCAGCCAGGAGGCGCTGCGCGCCTTCGGCGATGGTTCGATCTACTTGGAGAAGTACCTCGTCGAGCCGCGTCACATCGAGTTCCAGATACTCGGTGACAGGTTCGGCAGAGTGGTTCACTTGGGGGAGCGTGAGTGCTCCATCCAGCGCCGCCATCAGAAGCTGATCGAAGAGGCGCCGTCGCCGGCTCTGACGCCGGAGTTGCGCCGCGAAATGGGAGACGCCGCCGTGAAGCTGGCCCAGGCAGTGGGCTATGAAAACGCCGGCACGATCGAGTACCTCCTCGACCAGGATGGGCGCTACTATTTCATGGAGATGAACACCCGGATTCAGGTTGAGCATCCGGTGACGGAGATGGTCAGCGGGGTGGATCTGGTGAAGCAACAGATCCGCATCGCGGCCGGCGAGCGCCTGGAGATCGACGGCGACTTCGAGCCGCAGGGGCACGCCATCGAGTGCCGCATCAATGCCGAGCACCCGGATCGTTTCACGCCCTCACCTGGCCGGATCGATACTTTCCACCCGCCGGGAGGGCCAGGGATCCGTGTCGATACTCACGTCTACGAGCACTACGTCATCCCTCCGTTCTACGACTCGCTAGTGGCCAAGCTGATCGCGCATGGAGAAGATCGCGCGGAGGCCGTAGCGCGCATGAGCCGAGCGCTGGACTTCTTCGTGGTCGAGGGCATCCACACCAGTATTGCGCTGCACCAGCGCATCATGGCCGACGCCGGTTTTCGCGCCGGCCGTCTGTCGACCCGCTTCATGGAGAGGTTCCTGGCGCAGGCCGACACGTCCTAGGCCGCCCGTGATCCCAGGGATCGGGGCTGCCTGGCCGCCGCGCCCGCCGGTTCGCGGCTGTGGGAGAATGGCTGCATTGCACGACAGATCGTGTCGCGGGTATTTCCAGGAGGGACCTGATGAGCTCGAAGGAAGAATTCAGTAGCCGGTGGGGTCTCATCCTCGCTACGCTCGGCATGGCGGTAGGGACCGGCAACATCTGGCGCTTCCCGCGTATCGTCGCGTCCAACGGAGGCGGCAGCTTCCTCGTCGCGTGGGTCGTTTTCCTGCTGATGTGGTCGGTCCCGTTGATGATGGTCGAGTTCTCGTTCGGCAAGCGGACGCGCAAG
>JAPUJD010000035.1 GCA_027296385.1 Acidobacteriota bacterium
CATCGCCTCGAAGATGTCGTTGAGCTCTGCGGGGTCGTTCGCCAGGTCGTAGAGCTCCGGTTGCGGCCCCCAGATCAGGTGGTACGGGAACTCGATGACCGAGCTGAGCTCGCTCCACCCGTAGTGGAGGCGGGGGAGGAAGGTCTCCGCGACGATCGTCCGGACGGCGTCGGGTCCTGCCTCCTGCAGCGGCCTGCCTTCCACTGATGGATCCGTCTCGAGACCGACCCAGCGCTCGATGGTCGGCGCGATGTCCGCCAGTTGGACAGGCGTGTCGACCGTCTCCCCGGCACCCTTGGCGCTCGGTGCCTTGAGGATCAGCGGCACTTGCAGCGCCTCGCGGTAGAGCAGCAGACCGTGCTCCTGGTATTGGTGATCTCCCAGCCCCTCACCGTGGTCCGACATGAACAGGATAAGGGCGGGCTCGTAGAGACCGAGCTGCCGCAGGCGGGCGAAGAAACCCGCCAGGAGGCTGTCGGCGTAGGCCACTTCCGCCGCGTAGGGATCGGGGAAACGGGCGGTGAACTCCGCCGGCGCCGCGTAAGGCAAGTGGGGTTCGTAGAGGTGCAGGAAGAGGAAGAAGGGACCCTGCTTGACGCCTTCGACCCAGTCCAAAGCGCGCTGGATGGTCTGTGCTCCCGGTCGCTGCAGGGTGCCGAAGGGGGGCGAGCCCGCCGTGCTCAGGTCGTCGTCGTAGACGTCGAAGCCGGTCGCCATTCCGCTGTTGCCGCGCAGCACGAAGGAGGAGACGAAGGCACCGGTGGCGTAACCGAGGCCGTGCAGGCGTTGGGGAAGGTAGGAGCGACCGCTTGCTTCGAAGCGGAACCCCCCGTTGTCGCGCACTCCGTGCTGTGACGGCAGCAAGCCGGTCAGGGCCGTGAGGTGAGCCGGCAGCGTGAGCGGGATCGGAGCGTAGGCGAGCCGGTAGAGCACACCGTCGGCGCGCAACGCTTCCAGCGCCGGGGTCGGCACGCCTTCTCGGTTGTAGAGGGCGAGATAGTCCGATCGCAGCGTGTCGACAGAAATGAGAATGACCGAAGGCCGCGGGGGCTCCCGGTCACAAGCGAACAAGCCGGCTAGAACACAGGCCAGCGCTGTGAAGCGCAGGCGGGTGCGCAAGGCTACTGGCCGCTCTGCAGGTACTCGAGGAAGCTGTCGACCTCTTCGCGGTGCTCGCCGTCAGGAGCCAGCTCGACGTACTTTTGCAGGTCGGCCGTCGCCTGAGTGGTGTCCTGCTGGGCAAGGTAGATCAGCCCGCGATAGTAGAAACCGTCCGCATTGGTCGGGAAGTTCTCGACGACCTGATTGAACTGGTCGAGCGCCGTCTCGTAGTCACCGGTGTTGTAGGCCCCGATGCCGACGTTGAGGTACGCGTCGGCGTCGAGCGACTCGCCTTCCGGCAGCCGCGCCATATAGGCCTGCACCTCATCCTCACGCTCCTCGGCGATCAGCAGACTGATGATCAGCTTGAGCGCGTCGAGGTTGTCCGGAGCGACGGCGAGCACCCGCTCGAGAGCGGCGATCGCGGCGCCGGTGTCGTCCTGCTGGTAGTGGGTGCGCGCGATGTTGAGCAGGATGTCGGCGTGGTACTGGGGCTCGAGGTCGCCCAGAGCCGACTCGTACGCGGCGCGAGCCTCCTCGTACCTTTCCTGGGCGAGCAGGTCGTTGCCCTCTCTGAGACGACTGACGGCCGCCGTTGCCGCTTCCTCCTGGAGCACGGACTCGGGAATCTTGTGCAGCTGCACCGTGACCGACGCCGCCCCGCCGAACTCACTGACCTGGAGCAAACCCTCTGCGGTGACGTGGCCCTCGAGCTCGGTGACGACGCTCCATGTGCCGCCGGTGAGCCCCAGGTAGCCCCACTTGCCGTTCTTGTCGCTATAGAGCGGTTCCGGACCTGCGCTCGATTGCGGCTGGGTCAAGGTGATCTTCACGCCCTCGATCGGCTCGCCGTTGTCGTCGACGATCCTGCCCTGGGCACGGCCTCGGCCTTTCCAGCCCTGCGCCTGGACCGCCGCGCCCACGACGACAGCCATCAGTGCCAGAACGAGGATTCGAATGAGCATCTTTCGAGTCATCGCAGTAATACCTCTTGCAAGCTGGAGCCCACCGCAGATCGAACGGAGCTTAGCATAGGGTCTTCCGCCAGCCCCTAGGCCCAAGAAAAAAGCCGCCGGGCGAGCCCGGCGGCTTGAACCTCGAGTTAGACACTCGAGTCTGGGCTGACGACTAGCGCCAGTTCAGACGAACTCCCATGCGGTAGACGCGCGGGCTGAGGGTCTCGAAGAGGTGGTTGAACGTCGAAGCGTTGACGGCACGACGACGCTGCATGACGTAGTTGTCATTGAGCAGGTTGAAGGCGTCGAGGCTGAACGTAAAGCCGACATTACCGGTCCCAGCGAACTCCTTCTCCAGGCGGAAGTCCACCACGAAGATGTCGTCCGTCCGGAAGTCGTCGAGATCGTTGGTGATCAGGACGTCCCGGGTGCGACCGTCGGCCGACGCAACGTCGTCCGCGAAGTAGGGCAGAGCATAAC
>JAPUJD010000350.1 GCA_027296385.1 Acidobacteriota bacterium
TCGATCGTCGATCCCAACGCCGTCATCGCGGAGGGCTACCAGAAGGACCTGATGCTGAAGGACTTCGCCGAGACCCTGAGCGCCGAGGAGCTGAATCAGCTCGTCAGCTACCTGTCCGGGGAGGTTGGGCTCGCAGAGCGCCTGGCCCATCCAGGGGTCCACCTGCTGCTGTTGATTCTCCTCTTCAACGGAGGGATCACCTGGGCGATGCGCAGGGCCGCCGTGGCAGAGGCGTCCGGCTCTGGCGAGGCGGCCGCGCGCAAGCCGCCATGGGCTTGGCTCGGCATCCTGGGGGCGGCTGTGTTGATTGGAGTCGTCTATCTGGCCCTCCAAGCCGGAGACTCCGAGCCGCCGCCGGCTGGGGAGCCCGCACCGGCGCAGGCTCCTGCGAGCGCGCCCGAAGCCACACCCGAAACCGGATCCGCACCCGAAGCCAGCGGCGAGACCGCGTTGGCCGGCGCGTCGCTAGACGGGGAGGCGCTCTTCAAGGTCACCTGCCCGGCTTGCCACGGACAGGAGGCCAAGGGCGTGCCCGGACTGGGCAAGGACATGACGACCAGTGAGTTCATCAAGGAGCGGAGCAACGAGGAGCTGGTCGAGTTCATCAAGCAGGGAAGGACTGCCGACGATCCGCTGAACACCACGGGCGTCGCCATGCCCCCAAAAGGACTGAATGTGGCGCTTAGCGACGACGAAATTCTGGCGATCGTCGAGTACATCCGTACGCTGAGCGAGTAACTCGCGGAAGGAAGCGACCTGGCCAGGGAATCCAATGCGTAGATACACGTTCCCGCTAGCGATACTCACCTGGCTCGCGGTCTGGGCGGCGCTCCGGTTCGGTGTCCAGCCGCCGATCCCCGTTTCGGTGATGGGCCTCTATCTGGCGATCCTCACGGTTTCGATCCTCGTCTACCTGATCGCCGACCCCGAGCGCTTCGAGGCGTTCCTCGCCCCGCTGGTCTCGCTGTTGCGGGAGAGACGGCTCGCCGTCCCTCGAATTGCGGTCCTGACCGCGCTCCCGCTGCTGCTCGGTTGGATGACCTACAGCGGGGTGCGACCGCAATTCGACCCGCCCTTCGAGGCGCGCACCATCCATCCCGAACCTCCGGCCAAATTCAAGCTGCACGGCAGCGACTTCGACGTGCTCAAGGCGCAGCGGCCGCCCGAGATGGAGGCGAACGAGGAGAACCTGGCCGCGGGACGGCGCATCTACTACCGCAACTGCATGTACTGCCACGGGGACTACCTGGACGGCAAGGGTCACTTCGCCGAAGCCCTCAATCCCCTGCCCGCCAATTTCCGCGACAGCGGCACGATCTCTCAACTCGAGGAGGGCTACGTCTACTGGCGCGTCGCCACAGGGGGCCCCGGGCTTCCGCAGGGGGCTACGCCTTGGAATTCCTCCATGCCGGTCTGGCAGGACTTTCTCAGCGAAGACGAGATCTGGCAGGTCATCGCCTATGTCTACAGCGCCTCCGGCTCGACAGCGCGGACCTGGGAGGGGCACTGATGGCGATCGCCCTCTCGCGCTCTGCGGTCAGGCGCGGGTCGCTCTTTCTTCTCAGCGGCTTGATGCTTCTGCCTGGCATCGCTCTGGGGCAGGACTACGCCGCAAAGGGCTTCAAGCTCGCCACCCCCAGCCCGCGCGAGGCAAGTCCAGAGGACCTGGAAGCGGGGAAGGCGCTCTATGAAGACCATTGCTCGCAGTGTCACGGTGAAAAGGGCGACGGCCAGGGCGTGATGGCCGACCAGCTCGATCCCCGGCCGCGTGACTTCAGGAGGGGCATCTACAAGATCCGGCGGACCATACAAGGCGAGCTGCCGACCGACGACGATCTGTTCCGGATCATCAGCAACGGCATGCCCGGGACCTCCATGCCCGTCTGGCGCGACCGTCTGAGCGATGTTCAGATCTGGCAATTGGTGCACTACCTCAAGGGCTTCAGCCTGGACTTCGAGGACTACCCCGCAGAGCAGGAGTTCGTACTCGAAGGCAAGATCGAGTCCACACCCGAGAGCATCGCGCGCGGCGGCGAAGTCTACGAGAAGGCCGAGTGTGCCAAGTGCCACGGTGTCAGCGGCCGGGGCAACGGTCCTTCGGCGGCGACCCTCGAAGACGAATGGGAGTTCCGCATCTACCCCGCCGACCTGACGCATCCGTGGATCTTTCGTGGAGGCAGTTCGGTAGACGACCTCTACCGAACACTCACAACCGGCGTGAATGGGACGCCGATGCCCTCCTTTTCCGACGCCTGGAACGCGGAGGACTTGTGGCACCTCGCCAACTACCTCCACAGCATCGGTCGCGAGCCGAAATGGGGGGAGATCGTCCGGGGCGCGAAGACCGAAGCCGTCCCCGACGACCCCTTCGACGAGGTTTGGGACCGGGTTCCCTCCATCGACATCAGGCTCGCCGGGCAGATCATCCAGAGACCCCGGCTCTTCAACCCCTCGGTCCAGAGCCTGACCGTGCAGGCGTTGTTCGACGAGCAGGAGTTGGCGCTCCTTCTGACCTGGAACGACAGGTTCGAAAACCAGGGGCAGGACGAGAAACCCTCGGACCGGGTCTCGGTGTTGTTTCCGGCCCGCGAGATGGAGGCCGCGAAGAAGCCGTACTTTCTGATGGGGGACCGCAGGAATCCCGTAGACTCCTGGCGATGGAGTGCCGGCCAGGGGATCGAAACGTTTCTCGCATTCAGTATGGACGACGTGAGGCCCCGGTCGTCGCCTGTCGAGGGTCAGGGTGCGTACCGCGACGGGCAGTACCGCGTGGTGCTGCGTCGCCCTCTGCACGCCAGCCAGGACGACGAGGTCGAGTTCGCCCCCGGCAAGATGATTCCGATCGCCTGGAACGTGTGGGACGGCGAGACCGGAGAGGACGGCAAGCAGCGAGCAATCTCGCGCTGGTACTACCTCCTGCTCGAGCCCGAAATTCCGTTGACGACCTACACCTGGCCTCTGATCGTCGTGTTCCTTGCCGCCGGCGGCGAATGGATCGGGCTGCGTCGAATGAGACTCACCAATAACAATCGCGACTCCTGAGCGCGGAGGCATCGATGTACAAGAAGATCTACGTGCCGGTCGACAACTCAGCACACTCCAATCGTGCCATCGATTCGGCAGTGCGCCTCGGCAAGGCCTTTGGGGCGCAGTTGGTGGGCTCTCACATCTACGCCGCCAAGATGCACGACTACCGCTTCAAGCAGATGGAGTACTCGCTCCCCGAAGAGTACCTGGAGGAGAACGAGCTCGAGCGACAACGCAAGATCCACGACAGCTTGATCACCATGGGGCTCGAGCTGATCTCCGACAGCTACCTGGAGGCCATGAAGAAGATCTGCACGGCAGAGGGGCTGCCCTTCGAAGCCCGCATGATCGACGGGCAGCACCACGTCGAGATCCGTCGGGATCTGGCGGAGTCGGACTGTGATCTGCTCATCCTGGGCGCACTGGGCCTCGGCCGCCAGCGCGCCAGTCTGATCGGATCGGTGTGCGAGCGCGTGGTTCGCTCTTGCCGCCAAGACGCCTGGATTGTCAGACACCTGCCGGGGAAGGACGAGCCGGAGCGGGACACGATCCTGGTCGGCATCGATGGCAGCCCGCAGTCGTTCGGGGCGCTCCACACCGCGTTGGCGCTAGCCAAGGCTTTCGACAAGCGGGTCGAAGTGATCGGCGTGTACGACCCCTACCTTCACTACATGGTGTTCAACGGGCTGGTGGGGACTCTCACCGAGAAGGCGGCGAAGGTGTTTCGCTTCGAGGAACAGAACCAGCTCCACGAGGAGATCATCGACACGGGCCTCGCCCAGATCTACCAGTCGCACCTGGATGTCGCCGAGCAGATGGCGAGCGCGGAGGGCATGCGGGTCAGCAAGACCCTGC
>JAPUJD010000351.1 GCA_027296385.1 Acidobacteriota bacterium
CGCACGGCCTCGGTGAGTTGCCCGCCCTCCTCGTGGCCCACGTAGCCTGGAGGGGCGCCGATCAGCCGGGATACGGCGTGGCGTTCCATGTACTCGCTCATGTCGATGCGGACCATGCTGTTCTCGCTGTCGAACAGGGCCTGGGCGAGAGTCTTGGCGAGCTGCGTCTTGCCGACGCCCGTGGGGCCGAGGAAGAGGAACGAGCCGATCGGGCGCCGCGGGTCCTTGATGCCGGAGCGGGCGCGGATGACCGCGTCCGCCACCGCCTGCACGGCTTCGTCCTGGCCTATCACCCGACGGTGAAGGATCTCGTCGAGGCGCAGGAGCTTTTCGCGCTCGCCCTCGACCAAGCGCCGGACCGGAATGCCGGTCCACAGCGCCACGATCTCGGCCACCTCGTCTTCGGTGACCTCTTCGCGCAGCAGCCGGCTCTCGCTTTGCTCGATGGCCTCTTCGCTCGCGCTCAGCGCCGCCTCGAGCTCGGGCAGACGGCCGTGCTTGAGCTCGGCGGCGCGGTTGAGGTCGTAGTCGCGCTCGGCGATCTCGATCTCTCCTCGCAGCTGCTCGATTTCGCCGCGCATCGCGCGCACCCGCTCGATGGCCTCCTTCTCGGAGTCCCACTGCGCCTTCATTGCGTCGGCGGTCTCGCGCCGGTCCGCCAGTTCCTTGCGCAGAGCCGCGAGACGCTCCTTGCTGGCGCGGCCCTTCTCTTGCTTGAGCGCGGCCTCCTCGATCTCGAGCTGCATTACACGGCGGGTGACCTCGTCGAGCTCGGCCGGCATCGAGTCGATCTCGGTCCGGACCATGGCGCAGCCCTCGTCGATGAGATCGATCGCCTTGTCCGGCAGGAAACGGTCGCTGATGTAGCGATCCGACAGGGTCGCGGCGGCGACCAGGGCCTCGTCGGCGATCCTGACGCCGTGGTGGACCTCGTAGCGCTCACGCAGTCCGCGCAGGATCGAGATCGTGTCCTCGACACTCGACGGTTCTACCCTCACGGGTTGGAAGCGCCGCTCGAGTGCCGCGTCTTTCTCGATGTACTTGCGGTATTCGTCGAGGGTGGTGGCGCCGATGCAATGCAGCTCCCCGCGCGCCAGCATCGGCTTCAATAGGTTGCCGGCGTCGGTCGAACCCTCGGTACGGCCGGCCCCGACGATGTTGTGGAGCTCGTCGATGAAGAGCAGCACCCGGCCCTCGCTCTCCTTGATCTCGTTGAGCACGGCCTTCAGTCGCTCTTCGAACTCGCCCCGGTACTTGGCTCCCGCCAGCAGGGCACCGAGGTCGAGCGAGAAGATGGCGCGGTCGCGCAGCCACTGCGGCACGTCGCCGCGCACGATGCGCTGCGCCAGGCCTTCGGCGATCGCCGTCTTGCCGACGCCGGGCTCGCCGATCAATACCGGGTTGTTCTTGGTCCTACGCGAGAGGATGCGAATCGTGCGCCGGATCTCGGAGTCGCGGCCGATGATCGGGTCGAGCTTGCCGGTCCGGGCCAAGGCGACGAGGTCGACGCCGTACTTGTCGAGCGCCTCGTAGACGCCCTCGGGCGAGGCGCTCGTCACCCGTTGGTTGCCGCGGATCTCCTTGAGGGCCGCCAGTAGCGAGTCTCCCGTCACGCCATGCTCGGCCAGGATCCGGCCGACGGCCGAGGCCTCCCCCTCAGCGACCATCTGCAGCAGCAGATGCTCGACCGAGACATACTCATCCTTCAGTCGCCGGGCCTCGTCCTGGGCCTCGACGAGCATCTTCTGCAGCCGCTGGGTGACGTAGATCTTGCCGCTCTCGACCGCGCCGCCACTGACTTGCGGGCGCCGTGCGAGTTCGGTGTCGACGTCGGCCATGAGCCGCGCCAAGTCAGCGTCGAGCTTCTCGAGGAGGCGCGGAACGAGCCCGCCCTCCTGTCGTAGCAGGGCGCTCAGGAGGTGCTCGGTGTCCACCTCCTGGTGTTGCCGGCGCACGGCCAATTCCTGGGCCCGGTTCAGGGCCTCTTGTGATTTCTGGGTCAGTCGACTGAGGTCCATGCTAGTGCTCCTTGGCATCAGCGCTTCGCGTCGTCGCCCCGGGGCCGGAAGGACGAGACGTCTGCTAGTTGCTCATAGAGCTCGCGTTCCTCGTCCGAGGGCTCCGCCGGCACGACCACTCGGATCTCGGCAATGAGGTCACCAGCCGCCTTGCCGCCGCTGGCCGGGAAGCCCTTGCCGCGGAGGCGGATCTTGCGCCCACTCGAAGAGCCTGGGGGGACTCGCACCCGGACCTTGCCTGTCAGTGTCGGCACCTCGGCTTCGCCTCCCAGAGCCGCCTCCCAGGGCGCGACTTCGAGCTGGGTCAGCAGCCGATTCCCTTCGAGCTCGAACCGCGGGTGCGGAAGGAGCTCGACACGCAGGTAGAGGTCGCCGGGCTTGCCACCGCCGATCGCTGGCGCTCCCTGGCCGCCGAGACGGATTCGCTGCCCGGCGCGCACACCAGCGGGAATTTTGACCCGCAATGTCCGGGTGCGCCCCGAGATGGGATCGCTGATCGTGATCTGGCGGGTGCCGCCGCCGGCCGCTTCTTCGAGCGAAAGACCGATGGATGCCTCCTGGTCGGCCGCCTGGGCGCGTCCGGGGGCGGTGGCGCCAGGCCCGGTGCCCGCCCAGTTCCAGTCGCCGGATCGGGCTGGCCCGCCGCCGCCGAAGAGTGCTTCAAAGAACGAGCTGAAGCCCCCGGCACCCCCACCCTCGAAGCCACCGCGACCGGTCTGACCGCCGAAAGACGAGAAGATGTCCTCGAATCCCGGCGGCGGTCCTCCCGTGTGTTGGGCCTGCTTCCAGGCCGAGCCGAACTGGTCGTATTTGACCCGCTTCTCGCTGTGCTTGAGAACTTCGTAGGCCTCGGTGATCTCCTTGAACCGCTCCTCGGCCTCCGGGCTCTTGTTGACGTCGGGATGGAACTTGCGCGCCAGCTTGCGGTAGGCCTTCTGAATGTCGGCGCTGGAGGCCTTGCGGTCAACGCCGAGCGTGGCGTAGTAGTCCTTGTAGTCCAAGATGGAGTGTCCTGTGTCTCGCGGCAGGGCGGGCTTGGCGTGGTGTACATCTTAGTCTATCTGAGTCAGATTATCAAACCTATCCGACCGGTGCTTAGATTGCCTGGCCCTGCCCGGGCGCTGTCAAGAAGGAACGGGACGAGTCCCGCCCTATCCCCCGTCATGCACAGCGCTGAGCAAGCTCTACGGCGCTTCGAGCTCGAAGGCCTCGAAATTTTTGGCGATCCACTCGTTCCATTTCTCGGGCAGCTCCTCCATGGCGTAGATCGCCTGCACAGGGCAGGCGTCGATGCACAGGCCGCAATCGATGCACTCTTCCGGGTGGATGAACAGCACCTCCCACTCGTCCTTGTCGTAGATGCAGTCGACGGGACAGACTTCGACACAGGCGGTATCTTTGGTACCGATGCAGGGTTCGGCGATGATGTGGGTCATTCTGGCGAAACCTCCGCAGGTTGACCCCGGGCGTCCCCGGGTGGCGGGGAGGATTATAGCCTCGCCGCCAGCGCGTGTCGCTGGGACTCT
>JAPUJD010000352.1 GCA_027296385.1 Acidobacteriota bacterium
TCGAGCAGCCGTTCTTCAACGTCTGCAGCAAGCTCGACGTCACCGCTCTGGTCGACTTCGCGGCCGGCGCCGGGCGATCGTTCTTCCTCTCCGTTCTCTACCTGAGCCTGCGGGCGGCCAATGAGATCGAGGAGCTGCGGATGCGAATCCGAGGCGACGATGTAGTGCTCCATTCGGTCGTCAGTGGCGGCTCGACGGTCTTGCGGGAGGACGAGACTTTCGGCTTCGGGTACTTCGACTACGTCACCGACTTCGGCGCGTTCGAGACGAACGGCAAGGAGGTGCTCGCGACGGCACGTCGCTCGACGGCGCTGAGTCCGCGACCGGAGCGCGACGACCTGATCTATTACTCTGTCTTGCCCTGGATCTCGTTTACGAGCTTCGCCCACGCCCGGCAGTGCCCGGCCACCGACTGCAACCCGCGCATCGTCTTTGGCAAGCGCTCGAGCGATCTCCAGGGGAGCTGGAACATGCCCGTCTCGATCGAGGTGCACCACGCGCTGGTCGACGGGCTACACGTCGGTCGGTTCCTGGAACGGTTCCAGGAGCTGCTGCGGCACCCGGCGCGAGCGCTCAGCTGACTTCGAGCAGGACCTTCAGCGCCCCGGGCCGGGAGGCATGCTCGAAGGCGGCGGGGGCATCGGCCAACGGGTAGCGGGCCTCGATGAGGTCTTCCACCTTCAGGCGCTTGCCGGCCAGAACCTCGAGAGCTCGAGCGAACGGCCCGCAGCGCGAACCGATGAGCTGGAGCTCGTCGACGACGACCGCCGAGGCGTCGAGAGTCAACCCCCCGGCGTAGGTGCTCTTCATCACCAACGTGCCCCGGGGCCGCAGCGCCCGGCGCGCGAGCTCGAATCCTGCGGCATTGCCGGTGCACTCGACGGCCACGTCGTAGGCACGCTCTTGCAGCGAGTCCGCGGTGAGCACGTCGATTCCGTGTGCCGCGAGCAAGTCGAGCGAGCTCTGTCGGCGGCCGAGGGCCTGCAGCTCGCAGCCGGTCAGGGCGAAGGTCCGCGCGATGAGCTGTCCCAACTTGCCAGTGCCGACGACGAGCACCCTGCGCCCGGCCCCGATCGCGGTCTGGTGCTGGATCTGGAGCGCCGCCGCCAGCGGCTCGGTGAAGGTCGCCTCGTCGTCGGAGATCGCCTCCGCCACCGGATGGAGGTTGGCGACCGGCAACGCCAGGGTCGGGGCGAAGGCGCCGTCGCGCCCCACGATGCCGAGGACCGTCCGGTTCTCGCAGTGCTTCGTCAGGTCGCGCTTGCAAGTGGCGCAGATACCGCAGGCGGCGTTGATCTCGCCGACCACCCGCTGGCCCAGGAGCTCTGACGGGCCACGTTCGACGTGGCCCACGAACTCGTGTCCCAGCACCCCGGTGTAGGGGTAGTAACCGGCGACGAGCTCGAGATCGGTATTGCAGATCCCGGCCTGGAGGACCCGGACCCGAGCCTCGCCCGGTGCGGGTTCGAGAACGGGCACCTCGCGCAAGGAGAGCTTGCCGTTTTCGAGCCAGACGGCTTGCATGCGGTGATTCTAGCTCCTCCCCGGTTGGTAGCGGGGTAGCATGGCCGCTCACGACCTGCGGGAGGCACTAGCGCATGAGATCTCTTCTTGTCTCGACCCTGGCTCTGACGGTCCTCGGCCTCGCGGCGAGCCCAGCCGCCGCCCAGCCGTTACCGACCGAGTTCGACGCCCTGGCCTATGACAGCGAGTTTTTCCCCGGCGCGACGTACGACTCCGACATCCCCACGGTCGAGGAGCTCCTGGGGTTTGGGCCGGGCGATCGAGCGGCCCTGCCGGCCGAGGTCGAACGCTGCCTGGAGGCCTGGGCCACGGTCAGTCCACGAGCCCGGCTGATCGAGTACGCGCGCAGCCACGAGGGCCGGCCGCTGCACTACATGGTCGTGACTTCGGCCGCCAACATGGCCCGCCTGGACGAGATCAAGGACGGAGTGGCGCGCCTGGCCGATCCGCGCGGGCTCTCCGGCTCCGCCGGGGAGGTGCTGGTCGACTCGCTGCCGGCGATCGCCTGGATGGCCTACTCGATTCACGGCGACGAGACGTCCGGTACCGACTCCGCGCTCGCTCTGCTGTATCACCTGATCGCCGGCACCGGGGCCGAAGTGATCGAGTTGCTCGACAACGTCGTAGTGCTGGTCGATTCGATGCAGAACCCCGACGGCCGCCATCGCTACCTGCAGCAGGTTGCCGAGCATCGCGCGGCGGCCCCCAACGTCGACGACCAATCGCTGCTGCACGCGGGCTACTGGCCCTGGGGTCGGACCAACCACTATCTCTTCGACCTCAATCGCGACTGGATCCTGGGCGTCAACCCGGAGTCGCGTGGGCGCATCGCGGCGGCCGGTAGTTGGCACCCGCAGATCATGGTCGACGGCCACGAGATGGGCTCGCAGGACACCTACCTCTTCTCGCCGGCCCGAGGTCCCCGCAGCCCCTTGGTCCCGCGCAGCCTCGAGCCCTGGTCGGCGAAGTTCGCCCGCGACCAGTCCGAGGCCTTCGACCGCTGGAGCTGGACGTACTACACGGGTGAATGGAACGAGGGCTGGTACCCGGGCTACACCGATGCCTGGGGGGACTACCGCGGTGCCCTCGGAATCCTCTACGAGCAGGCGAGCTTCACCGAAGACGGCGTGCGGCAAGCGGGCGGCAACATCGTCACCTACCGCGAAGCGGTGCACCATCAGGCGGTGAGCTCGATGGCCAACCTGAACACCTTGACCCGCAATCGAGCGGCCATCCTGGGCGACTACCTGGCCGAGCGCCGGCTCAATGTGGCGATCGACGGGCCGTGGGCCAAGCGCACCTTCGCGGTTCTTCCCACCGACAACCGCTCTCGTTTGGCGGGCTTTCTCGAGCTGATGAACCTGCAGGGCTTCGAAGTCTATTCGGTGGCGGCGCCGACGCCAGTCTCCGGGGTGGTCGATCAGCTCGGCCGCCGGCGTAGCCGCACGACCTTGCCGGCCGGGACCGTGCTCATCCCCAACCTGCAGCCCGAAGCCCATCTCATCGCCACCATGCTCGAGTTCGACGTGCAGCTGCCGATTGAGTACTTGGAGCGCGAGCGAACGTCGATTCTGCGCGACGGCCGATCGACGATCTACGACGTGACCGCGTGGACTGTGACCATGCTCTATGGCCTTGAGGCGCTGGCGCTGGACCAGGGACTGCCGAGCGGAGCCGAGCGCCTGTCTCCGGTGGCCGAGGCGGCGGTACCGACCCAGGTCCCGGATGGCGCCCAGGTGGCCTGGCTGGTGGACGGTGCAGACGACCGCTCGGTCGCCTACGCCGCGCGCCTGCTGGAGCGCGGGGTGAGCGTCCGGGTCGCCGACCGCGCACTCGAGCTCGGCGGTCAGGAGTTCGCTCGGGGCTCGGTCGTCGTGCTGCCGGCGGACAACCGCCGTTTCGACGGTGACCTGGAGGCGATCCTGCGCCAGAGCGCCGCCGAGCTCCAACTGGCCCTCCGAGCGGTCTCGACCGGACTGGGCGAGGGTGAGCTTCCGGACATCGGTGGTAGCCATTTCCGGCGTCTCGAGCCCCCGCGGATTGCGCTATTGGCTCGCGGCGGCATCAGCTCCTACGACTACGGCTCGATCTGGCACACCCTGGATCTGGAGCTGGGGATCCGTCACTCGCAGCTCGACGAGACGGCCTTGAACTTCGCCGACCTCAGGCGCTACAACGTCGTCGTGCTGCCGGATCGCTTCTTCGGTAGCCTCGAAGAGTCCGCCATCGAGGCGCTGACCACCTGGGTCGAGGCGGGAGGCACCCTGATCGCCATCGCCGACTCGGCTGCCGAGCTGGCGACCGAAGAGGCCGGGCTGTCACAGGTTCGACGGTTGCGCGACGTGATCGCCGATGTCGAGGCCTACGAGCTCGCGGTGCTGCGCGAGGGCATGGCCGTCCGCGAGGTGTTGCCGCCGGTCGATGAGGTCTGGGCCCACGTCGCCGCCGCCGGCGGCGCGTACCCGTGGGACGGACTCGACGACCTCGCCAGCCCCACAGAGGAAGAGCGTGAGCGCCAGGACGAGTGGGACCGGATGTTCATGCCGCAGGGGGCATTGCTGGCGTCGCGGACGGACCCGGAGCACTGGCTGACCTTCGGTACCAGCGCCGAACTGCCCCTGCTGGTCAACCAGGACACCGTGTTGATGGCCAAGCAACCGACGGAGGTTCCGGTTCGCTTTGGTGTGCTGGAGAAGGGCACCGACGCCGACGCACGGCGCGTAGGCTGGTCGGTGGTGGCGGGCGGCGAGGACCTGCGGCTGCGGATGAGCGGCCTGTTGTGGCCAGAGGCCGCGGCGCGGCTCGCCAACTCGGCCGCCGTGACTCGCGAGAGACGCGGTAACGGGCAGGTGATCCTGTTCGCCAATCCGCCGACGTTCCGCGCGTCGACGCTGGGCACTGCGCGACTGTTGACCAACGCGATGATCTACGGCCCCGCCTTCGGGGCGAGGACGCCGATTACGCCGTGAAGGTTGATACCGACGAGCCCACCGAGATCCGGCAGGTGTCTTGTCCCTACTGTGGCGAGATCGTCGAGATCGTGCTCGAGAGCGACCTCGAGGGTGAGATGGTCTGGGACTGCGAAGTGTGTTG
>JAPUJD010000036.1 GCA_027296385.1 Acidobacteriota bacterium
AGCGAATTCCGCTGCCCGATCGATCGCCGCGGCGGCGCTTTGAAGAACCTCTGCCGCTATGCCGATCTGCTCCTCGGCCTCGGGCCAGGTGCGCTCTTCGATCGCTTCGCGAATTCCGGGCAACGTCTTGACGCCGTAACCCGTGTAGAAGCCCGGGGCATAGACGTGGTGTTTGTACCAGGAGCGGCGCGGCAGGCCGGTCTCCCGAATGAGGGCGCGTTCGGTGAGGTAGAGGGCGCGGTCGAGCTTCGAGGCTGTCGCCGCTTCCAGCGTGCGCCCGTCGTCCCGCGCCTGCTCGAAGCGCTCGGCACTGCGCTCGAGCTCGCTGAGGGCGTTGCGCAGGGGAGCGAAGTTGAGGAAGGGCACAGACTCCTTGGGCGCCGGCACCCTCCACTCGTCGCGCGGATCCCACGCCAGCTCGTAGAAGCCCTTCGCGATGCGCTCGTTCTCCTCCTCGGTCTCCTGGCGCAGCTCGGCGGCCAGTTCCTCGACCTCGTCGACGTAGCCGCCGATGGCCGAAGCCAGGGCCGCGAACTCGAAAGGCAGCCGGTCGGCGTTGGCCAGCCGCATGACCAGCCTGCCGTTGACCTGGGCCAGGGCGACGCCGTAGCTGAAGTCGGAGTCCATGAAGCGGCGGTAGTGGTCGAACGAGTCGTAGATCGAGTGATACTGGCCGTAGTCGCCCTCGCCGCCGAAGCCGACGTTGAGCGAGGCTATGCCGAGGTGCTGGAGGAAAGGTGAGTAGTCGCTGCCCGAGCCCAGCGCCGAAATCGGCAAGTCGCCGTCGGCGAGGGCTCGCTCCTTGTCCTTCGGGCTGCCAAAGAGAGCCATCGCTGCGCGGGCACGGTCCTGTACACTCTTGCCGGTCTGTGGGTCGGTGACGTCGCGCGCCACCTCGTTGACCAAGCGCTCCAGGGTGTGCGATCCGCCGACGGAGAGGAAGCCCCGGGAGTTGCTGTCGGAGTTGATGTAGACCGCGGCGTGCTCACTGAGCTCCGCGGCATGGTGTTCCACCCACTCGGTCGAGCCCAGGAGGCCGGGCTCCTCCGCGTCCCAAGCAGCGTAGACAATCGTGCGCTTGGGGCGCCAGCCCGCGCGGTAGAGCTCGCCCAGGGCCTTCGCCTCGGCCAGCGTCGCGGCCAGGCCGCTGACCGGGTCGGTCGCGCCGTTGACCCACGCGTCGTGATGGTTGCCGCGCACGATCCACTGTTCGGCGCGCTCGTCGCCGGGGAGCTTGGCGATCACGTTGTAGGCCGTGTGCAGGCTCCAGTCGAACTCGAGCGCCAGGTGCACCTTGGCCGGACCCGGGCCGAGGTGGTAGGTAATGGGCAGCGCGCCGCGCCATCCTTCGGGAGCGACCGGACCCCTCAACGCCGCCAGCAGCGGCCTGGCATCGGCGTACGAGATCGGCAGCACCGGGATCTTGGTCAAGGTCGGCGCCTCGTCGAGCGCCAGGCGAACGGCGTCCGGGGTGGCGCCGATGCCCGGCGTCAGCGGATCGCCCGGGAAGAGCGGCATGTCGGCCACCGAGCCACGCTGGACGCCCTGGGGCGGACGAAAGCCGCCGGTGGGGTAGACGTCGCCCTGGAAGTAGCCGTCGTCCTCTGGGTCGGTGTACATCAGGCAACCGATGGCGCCTCTCTCGGCCGCCACTTTGGGCTTGATGCCACGCCAGGAACCGTAGTAGCGGGCGAGCACGATCTTGCCTTCGACGCTGATACCCCTCTTGTCGAGCTCCAGGTAGTCCTCCGGCACGCCGTAGTTGACGAACACGAGCTCTCCGGTGACGTCGCCGTCGATCGAATAGGCGTTATAGCTCGGGAGTTGCTCAGCGGTCTGGCCCGCGGTCGCGTCGCCGGCGACGGGACCTTCGGCTAGCGTCGCCGCCTCGGCGCCGGGCTCCAGCAGCTCCAGTAGGCGGGACTTGGGGGTCGGGAAGAGGACTTCATATTGCTCGATCTCGGCTTGCCAGCCCCAGCTGCGGAACAGGGACAACAGGTACTCGGCGTTCTCCTTGCCGTAGGGCGAGCCCACGGGATGGGGCCGTGCCGACAGCCGCTCGATCCAGCGGCCGATCTCTTCGGCGTCGAGCAGGCTGTCGAAGCGAGCCTCGAGCTCGGTCTGAGCCGCCACGCCGGAGGGCACGAACCCCAACAGGGCGGGCTGGGCGGAGTGGGCGAGTGCGGCGCAGAGAAGCGTGCCGGCGAGTACTGCGAAGATCGATCGATGCATGGGTCCCTCCTGGCTCGGATCGGATCGAGATTAACCCATCAGCTCGCCGGCCGTGTATGTAGGGATCGGTCTCGGGGTAGGCGCCGCGCCGGAAGTTGTAGAGGCCCGTGTTGTGGAACTCGAGCGGCGTCGGCGGGCGGCCGAACGTGAGGAGCTGGAAGCAGCCAAGGACTGGGCTGATATCCTAGAGACAGAGGCTGCAGCGATGAGATGCCTTCTGCTCAAGACCCTTCCGATCGCCCTGCTCGTCGGGGCTCTCGCCGGGCAAGACTTCGAGCGCGAGCGCAGCGAGCTGGTGGAAGAGGTTCGCGCCGACGTCCGCTACACGAGCCGCCAGCTGGGCCGAGAGGAGCTCGACTCGACGGTGCTCGGTGCGCTGGGCCGGGTGCCGCGGCATGAGTTCGTGCCATCCGA
>JAPUJD010000037.1 GCA_027296385.1 Acidobacteriota bacterium
GATGAGTTCCTGTGGTTACGAGGTGATGGGGCTGGGACTCGACGGGCCGGTGGAGGAGGTCGAGCGCATGATCGATTGGGCCGCCGAGATGACGTTCGAGCCCCGCTTCGACCCGGACCGCTGGCAATGGCAGCGGCAACTGGCGCGGGCCGAGCTGAAGGCCGTCGAAGACGAGCCCGAAGCGATCGCCGGCTGGGCTTTTCTACGTCAGCTTTACGGCGAGCACCCCCGCGGCAGGCCGCTGGCGGGCACGGCAGAAACCTTGGCTCGCTTGAGCGTGGCGGACAGCAGGGAAAGTCACCGGCGGGCGCTGGCCGGCGGGTTGGTGATCGCCTTGGCTGGTCTGGTCGATGAAGGGCGAATGAGCGAGCGCCTGACGAGGGTCTTTCAGGCTGCCCGGCGAGTGCGCGCAGACCCTCCGCTCGAGCCGCCGACGGCGTCAGGCGGCGGCCGGCGCCAAAGGGTCGATCTACCCGGAGAGCAGGCCCACCTCTTTCTCGGTCAACCGACCGTATCGAGGGCGCACCCGGACCTACCGGCGCTGGAGCTCTCGGCCGTCGTTCTGGGTGCCGGCGCAGGCCTGGCCGGCAGAATCCCGGACCTCCTGCGCGAGCGCCTTGGGTTGGCCTATACGACCACCGTCGAGACCGCCGGTGGCGCTTCCGCCGACCGCGGGCGCCTGACGCTCTACGCCGCGACCGGAGTGGATCGCCTGGAGCAGGCGGAGACGGCGATGCGCGACGAGCTGGAGCGCTTCGTAGTCGAGGGTGCGAGCGCCGAGGAACTGAGCATGGCGCGGTCGTTCCTCGAGGGCCAAGAGCTCTTCCGCCGCGAGACCGCCCGCCAGTGGGCCGACCTCCTGGCCGAAGCAGAGCACACGGGCCTTGCCGTCGACTCGCCGACGTGGGCCGCCCAGCGCTGGGCCGGCGTCACCCTCGACGACCTCCGGGCCGCGGCTGAGCGCTGGCTCGATCCAGCCGACTTGCAGGTCACGGTTGGCCTGCCCAAGCCTCCATCCCGCCACCCTGGACGGAGCCAGAGCGCTCCTGAGCCGGGGACTAGATCCGGTGGAGCTTCATGAAGTTGGTGGAGCTGCGCTGGTTGGGCGGGATTCCGGCCACCATGAGCACGGTCTGGCCACGCTTGCAGACACCCTCTTCGACGAGCCGGCGCTCGGCCATCAGCAGCATGTCGTCGGTCGAGTCGAAGCGTTCGAAGGTGCGCGGCTCGACTCCCCAGTAGAGTGCCATGCGCTGGTAGGTGCGTTGCCTTGGGGTGAAGGCCACGATGCGGGCCTGGGGCCGGTACTTCGAGAGCAGGCGAGCCGTCGAGCCCGATTCGGTGAAGGCGATGATGGTGTCGAGATCGAGCGAGCGCGCGGCTTCGACCGCGGCTCGAGTGGTCGCCGAGGGCACTGGCTCCTCGTTGTGGAGAAAATCGATCGTCGGGCGCTCCTGGTGGTGCGGCCCGCTCTCGACCTCACGGCATATGCGGTCCATCATCTCGACCACCCGCACCGGATGATCGCCGACCGCGGTCTCACCTGAGAGCATCACGGCGTCGGTTCCTGCCAGCACGGCGCTCGAGACGTCGGTGACCTCGGCGCGGGTCGGTCGTCGGGAATGCGTCATCGACTCCAGCATCTCGGTCGCGGTGATCGACACGTCGCCGCAGCGATTGGTGCTCGCCAGGATCTCGCTCTGTACCCGCGGCAGCCGCTCGAGCTCCATCTCGACCCCGAGGTCGCCACGCGCCACCATCGCGCCGTGGGCCGCCCCGAGGATTTCGCTCAGGTTCTGGTATGCCGCCGCGAGCTCGATCTTGGCGATGATCGGCGTGTCGGCCTCGGTCAGCGCTTGGACCTCGACGATGTCAGAGGCGACACGAACGAAGGATGCGGCCACGTAGTCGACTCCGAGCTCGCGACCGAGAGCGAGATCACGCCGGTCCTTGTCGGTCACCGCTGGCACTCGCAGCGTCGCCCGCGGGAAGGCGGCTCCCTGGTGGTTGCCCACGACACCGCCTTCGAGCACCCGCGCCAGGAGTGCGTCGGCCTGGCGCTCCTCGACTCTCAGCCTCACGAGGCCATCGACGAGCAGGATCTCCTGACCCTGCTCCAGATCCTCGAGCAGGTGCTCATGGTCGATCCTGATCTCGCCTTCGTCTGCCTCGTCGCTGCCCGCCAAGACCCGCACGGTCTGCCCGGCGACGAGCTCCACCCGACCCCCGGCGAAGGTCCCGACCCTGATCTTGGGCCCCTGGATGTCCTGCAGGATGGCGATGGCGCGGTCGCTCTGGGCTGCTGCCTCGCGCACCCACTGGGCGGTCCGCCGGTGGGTGTCGTGATCGCCGTGCGAGAAGTTCAGTCGCGCGACGTCCATGCCCGCCTCGATGAGCCCGGCGATGGTTTCTCGGTCCGAGCTGGCCGGCCCGAGAGTGGCGATGATCTTCGTCTTTCGGCGTCGCATGAGTCTCCCCGCGGCGGCATTGTACAGGCGGTCCGGTGACAACCTGGAGGCTTGGGTGTGACGGTTGCGGGGCCTCGACGAGTGGCCTGGAACCGGGCCCCGCCGCCCGGTAGAGTGGCGCACAACCGAGGAGGCTTGCCGATGAGAAGAACGACTGCTTGGCGCTTGATGACTGGACTCCTGATGACCATCCTGATGGCGGCGCCGCTACTGGCGAAGAAGAACAAGGAAGCGCCGGCCGAGGAGACCGAGGGGCTGCTGACGAGTACCGTCGTGTCGGGCTTGGAGTTCCGCGAGATCGGTCCGGCGATCGCGTCGGGTCGCGTGACCGACATCGCCGTGGACCCGCGCGCCAAGAGCGTCTGGTATGTGGCGGTCGCCTCCGGCGGTCTCTGGAAGACGGTC
>JAPUJD010000038.1 GCA_027296385.1 Acidobacteriota bacterium
GTTGAAGGAGCTCCAGCGGCTCTACCGTGTGCGCCTCGACCACGCGATCGCTGCCCATCGCGAGCTCATGGACCTGGCGGGACAGGGCGGGCTCGTCGCCGGGGAACGCCGGTCCGCCCTCGAGGCACTGCGTGCCCTCGATCGCCATCATCTCGAGCAAGTGCGCGCGGTCCATGACGAGTTCGAGGCCCGGTGGCAGCCAAGCCGACGTGAGGCGGTGGCGCGCCAGCGCCAGGAGCTGGCGGCGGAGCTGGCAGCGGCAGCCGTGGTGGTCATCGCCGGCGGGCACGTCGCGGTATTACTCAATCGGTTGCGGCTCTTCGATCTGAGGCCCTTGCTGACCGGCAAGACGATCGTGGCCTGGTCAGCCGGCGCCATGGTCGCGGCGCGCTGGATCGTGCTCTTTCACGACAGCCCGCCGTGGGGAGCGGGCAACGCCGAGGTTCTCGACGTCGGGCTGGATCTGTGCGGCGACATTCTGCCGCTGCCGGACGTGCGACGCCGCCTCCGCATGGACGATCCACGGCGCGTGGAGCTCTTGGCGCGTCGCTTTGCGCCGCTCGAGTGCGTCGGCCTGGACGAAACTTCCCGCTTGTCCCGCGGCGCGGATGGTTGGCGGGGTCGCGGCGCGCATCGGTTCGGTTGGGCCGGTGACGTCAAGGTCGTGGGTCGATCGGGCTGGGAGGATCTCAGTTCGTGACCCTCGACCTGCTCAGCCTGGAAGTGGATCCTCGACCGACCCCGGAGGCGATCGACCAGCTGCTGGCCGAGCGCTCCTTCCCGCTCGTCGAGGACTCGCACGCCACCTTCGCCTACCGGGGGCAGGCCGATGAGGTCAACCTGCGGCACTGGATCTACGGACTGCCCTCATCGCAGCCGTTCCGGCGGCTCGGAGAGAGCGATCTGTGGATCCTGGTCCTCGAGATCCCCGAGGGCTCACGTTTCGAATACAAGATCGAGGTCATCCGTGGGCGACGGCGGCGCCTGATTCGTGATCCGTTGAATGAGTTGCTGGCGCATGATCCCTTTGGCGCCAACTCGGTTCTCCATGGAACCGGCTACGAGACCCCCGCCTGGGCGCAACCGATCGCGGGGGTGCGCAGCGGCTCGATGCTCGAGCTCGAGGTCGAGAGTCAGGCGTTCGGCGAGCCGCGCTCGGTGCAGGTCTACCTGCCCGCTCGGCGGCGTCGCCGCCGACGTTATCCGCTGCTCATCGTGCACGACGGGGGCGACTATCTGCGCTTCGCCGCTCTCCGGACCGTCCTCGACAATCTGATCGACGCGCTCGAGATCCAGCCACTGGTCGTGGCCCTGATCGATTCGCCCCAGCGTCTCGTCGAGTACGCCGCTGACCCGCGGCACAGCACCTTCCTCGCCGAGGAATTGCTGCCGCGACTCGAGGTCGAGCTACCGGTGCTCGCCGATCCGGCTAGCCGCGCTCTGATGGGCGCGAGCTTCGGCGCCGTCGCCGCCCTGGCGGGCGCTTGGCAGAATGAGGACGTCTTCGGGCAACTGCTGCTGCAGTCCGGTTCTTTCGCCTTCAGCGATCTGGGCGAGCGCCACGCCCGCGGCCCGACGTTCGACCCCGTAGTCAAGTTCATGAACCGATTCCGTGACGAACCTCGCCAGCCGGCCCAGAGAATGTTCGTCAGCTGCGGGGTGTACGAATCGCTGATCTACGAGAATCGTTCTCTGATACCGCTGTTGCAGCGGACCGGCGCCGACGTGCGCTTCGTCGAGGCGCGCGACGGCCACAACTGGGAAAATTGGCGCGACCGCCTCAGGGAGGGGCTCTCCTGGCTGTTCCCGGGACCGCTCTGGATGGTCTACGAGTAGGCGCTATGATCGCGCTCTTCGATTCGAGGTAGAGAGTTGGCAGAAATTACCCGCAAGATAGGGCTCTCCCTGGGCGCCGACATCTGTTGGCCCCTGTGCTACGAGGAGATCATCAGACGTCTGGATCTGGTGCTACCCGTCGACGGCGACACGGTTCGGTTCGTCGTCGAACGGGTGACGATCGAGCCCTACGGGCTGCGCCAGCCATGCCCCTACACCGTCGTGCTCGATCGGCTGACGCACTGGTACCACCCCAGTCGAGAGTGGATCAAGAAGGCCGTCCTGATGGACGATCTCTACGTGCTCAACAATCCGTGGTCGATTCAATCGATGGAGAAACAGACCACCTACTGCGCCATGATGCGCCTCGGTCTGCCGGTGCCCGACACCTGGATGGTGCCCCCGAAGGAATATGAGCCGAGTCCTGATCTCGAGCCCATGCTCCGGCGCTACGCGCGCCTCTTCGACATTGGCGTCGTAGGCCAGGAGCTCGGGTATCCGCTGTTCATGAAGCCCTATGACGGTGGAGCCTGGGTCGGAGTCCAGAAAATCGACGACGACGAGCAACTGAGGATGCAGTACGAGGGCAGCGCCAAGCGGCTGATGCATTTGCAGAAAGCGGTGGCACCATTCGACGTCTTCGTCCGCGCGCTCGGTGTCGGGCCGCAGGTGCGTCTCGTGCGCTACGACGCAGGCGCGCCACTGCACGCGCGGTACGAAGTCGCCCACCAGTTCGTCGACGCGGAAGAAGCGGCGCTCCTCACCGACATGACCCTCACCATCAATACCTTCTTCGGTTGGGACTTCAACTCCTGTGAGGCCTTGAGGTCGGACGGGGTCTTCTACCCCATCGACTTCGCCAACGGCTGTCCCGACTCGCAGGTGACGAGCCTGCACTACCACTTCCCCTGGCTGATCAAGGCCCTGGTGCGCTGGAGCCTGTTTTGCGCCGCCACCCGGCGACCGATGCGGCGCTGTCTCGATTGGGCGGCGTACTACGAGATCGCCGACCGCGACCTGCCCTACCGGGAGAAGCTCGCGGACTACGCCCGCATTGCGCGCGAGCGGCTCGAAACCGATCGCTTCGAGGAATTCTGCACCCGGCATCTGAGCGTCGTCGACGAAGTCGTCTGGGACTTCTTCGGTTCCGACACCGCACGCGACGCCGTGAGGTCGAAGGTGGAAGCGCTCTACCCGGAGCACGAGCTCGACAGCTTCACCGAATACTTCTGGGACAAGATCCAGCAGTGGCGGGCGGACGAGCACGCTAGCTCGCCGGCTTGACCGGGAGGCTCCCCTCGACCATGAAGCTGCGCACCGACTGGTACTCGACCCATCTCCAGCAGACGATAACGATCGTTCGCTGGGGCGATTCCGGCACTCCGGTGCTGCTCTTTCCGACCGCCGGCGGCGACGCCGAGGAGTGCGAGCGCTTCCTCATGGTCAAGGTGCTCGCTCCGCTGATCGAGGGCGGACGGATCAAGCTCTACTCGTGCGACAGCGTCGCCGGGAGCGCCTGGACATCCCGTGCCGGTACCGGGCGCCATCGCTCCTGGGTGCAGAACCAGTTCGACAAGTTCGTCGCCGACGAGCTCGTTGGCGCCATCCGCCAGGACTGTGGCAGCCCAGACATCGAGATCATCACCGCCGGCGCCTCGATCGGCGCCTTCAACGCCGTCGCCAGCCTCTGCCGCCACCCCGACATCTTCAAGGCCGCCATCGGTCTCAGCGGCACCTACGATCTCACCCGGTGGCTCGACGACGACTGGAACGAAGACTTCTACTTCTCTTCGCCGCTGCATTACTTGCCCGGCCTGGGTGACAGCGAGCAGCTGGCGCAGCTGCGGCAGCGGTTCGTGCTGCTGGCGACCGGCGAGGGGCAGTGGGAGGCCCCGGCCGAGACCTGGCAGATGGCGGAGGTACTCGGCGCCAAGGGCATACCCAACAGGGTCGACCCCTGGGGGCCGGACTACGATCACAACTGGCCGACGTGGCGCGAGATGCTACCGCAGTATCTCGAGGAGCTGACCTCGGGCTAGCAGCCCGTGGCAGAAGTCTGCCGGGCCGCTAGAGCCGGCGATACAGCTCCAGGTAGTGCCGTCCCTGCCGCTCCCAGGAGAAGTCCTGCGCCATGGCGTTCTCCATCAAGCCGCGCCAGCGCGTCGGGTCGCCGTAGCTGTCGAGAGCGTAATCGAGCGCCCAGCGCAAGGCCTGGGGCTCGAAGTCGTCGAACACGAAGCCGGTACCGGTGCCGGTGGCCGAGTCGTAGAGCTCGACGGTGTCGGCCAGGCCGCCGGTGCGCCGCACGATGGGGGCGGTGCCGTACCTGAGACTGTAGAGCTGGGTGAGGCCGCACGGTTCGTAGAGCGACGGCACGAGCAACATGTCGCAGCCAGCCTGGATCTGGTGCGCCAGAGGGTTGCTGAAGCCGCAGTGGAAGTGCACGCAGCGGGGAAAACTGCTCTGAAGCCGGTGAAAAAACTCCTCGTAGCGCGCCTCGCCGTTACCGAGGACGACGAGTCGCGCATCGCGCTGCGCCAGGAGCTCCGGCATGGTGTCGAAGAACAGGTCGAAGCCCTTCTGCGCCGTCAGCCGCGAGACCACGCCCAGGAGCGGTACGCCGGGCTCGTAGGGCAGGCCCACTTGCTCCAGTAGGGCCTTCTTGTTCCACTCCTTGCCCTCGAGGTCCGAGGCCGAGTAGGCATGCTCGATCAGCTCGTCGGCCGCGGGGTCCCATTCGCCGTAGTCGACACCGTTGACGATGCCCGCCAGGTGGTCGGCGCGCGAGCGCAGCAGTCCGTCGAGACCGAAGCCGTGGGCGGGGGTCTGGATCTCGCGCGCGTAGGTCCGACTCACGGTCGATAGATGGTCCGCGTGCAGGATGCCGCTGGTCATGAAATTGAAGCGCCCGTCAGCGAGTTGCTCTTGATGCAGCATCGACCGAGCGGAAGAGAGGCCCAGAGCCTCGACTTCCCGGGCCGGGAAGACTCCCTGGTAGGCGAGGTTGTGAATCGTCAGCAGGGTGCGGCTGCCGGCGAAGAGCTCGTC
>JAPUJD010000039.1 GCA_027296385.1 Acidobacteriota bacterium
GCTGGCCCTGCAGCTGCTCGGGCGCCATGTACTGGAGCGTGCCGACGATCTTGCCCTCGCCGGTCATCAACGCCGTCGGCGAGCCGCTCTCCGCCGCCGCCTGCCCGCCGGCGAATTCCTTGGCCAGTCCGAAATCGAGCACCTTGGGCCCGTCGGCGGTCAGCATGACGTTGCCCGGCTTGAGGTCGCGATGCACGATTCCGTGGCGATGGGCGCGCTCGAGCGCGCCGGCGATCTGGGACGCTATCGCGAGCGCCTCGGGTACCGGGAGGCGCTCGCGCCGCAGCCGCTGCTCGAGCGTCTCGCCCTCGAGGAGCTCCATGACGAGGAAGTCGACGCCGTCCTCGCGGCCGATGTCGTAGAGCGAGCAAATGTTCGGGTGCTGCAGCTGAGAGATGGACTCCGCCTCGTGGGTTAGCCGTTGACGGAGCCCTTCGTCGCGCTGCAGCCGCTCCGGCAGCACCTTGAGCGCTACGTCGCGGCCCAGGCGGATGTCCCTGGCCCGGTAGACCTCACCCATGCCGCCTTCACCGAGCTTGGCGGTGATCTTGAAGTGGGAGAGGGTGCGGCCGATCATGGCTCGTAGTCCAAGCGTAATCGCACGGCGAGGGACCTCGCAAGAAGGGTCGAGGGACTGATTCTAAGCCATCGCCAGCGGTCCCCATCCCGAAAGGCTGTTGTCTGACCGCTCGTTGGGTTGCGGTCGAGCTCTTGCTACGATCCAGCGGTGAACGAAGTCGAGTCCGATTCCGCCGAGCACCCCGATGAGAGTCCTCCGCCCGAGGAGCCGAGGCACGGCACGAGGTTGCCTCAACGCTACTCTGTCCAGGAGGTGGACGGCAGGCAGGTCCTCTCTTGTACCGAAGCGCCGACTATGGCGGTACGCATCGAGCGCGGGCTCGCGATGCCGGCCGGGAAGGTCGCGGAGCAGACAGCGGGGACGATCTTCCTCGACGGTGCCGCTCAGGGTCCGCCGGTCAAGGATCGGCACCGACATCTCTACAACCTCGATCACCACGAGGGCTGTGTACGGGCCTTCACCTTGGCGAGCTGCGAGCAGGCGATGGTGCTGATCCTCGAGGAGACTGATTTCCGGTTGAGGGACTGGACCCTTTTCGCCAACGACCCCGATCTCGACACGGTCTTGGCGATCTGGGTGCTGCTCAACCACGTCCGCCTGAGCAGCGACGCCGAGATCCGCCGACGGGTGATGCCGCTGCTGCGGCTACAGGGAGTCATCGATGCCCATGGGCTCGGCTTCGAGGAGTTCTGTGGCTTCCCGGAAGGGCTCGAGAGCCGGACGCGGGCCAAGATCGAGCGCCTGCGCGCAGAGGAGGTAGAGATCAAGCAGCGGGGCGGCTGGGACGAGCTTGATTTCGCCTCCTACACCGCCGGGCGCCTCCAAAAGATCGATGAGCTGGTCTACCTGACGCGTCATTTCCGGGACGTGGTCGAGGTCGAGGAGCTGGCTCGAGCAAGGCTGGCGAACGGCTGCCTGGCCATCGCCTGCCGCTCGGAGGAAGGGATCTACGAGGTGGAGCAACGTCTCCAGGAACTGCACGGCGACCGGGTGGGGGTCATCGCTCTCGAAAAGGCGCCGGGCGTCTATACTCTGCGGCAGGTCGACTCGTCCCTGGCCGCCGACCTCAAGGTGGCCTACGATGAACTCAACCTGATCGACAGTGCCGCTGGCTGGAAGAGCTCGGGTGATCGCTGGGGCGGATCGGCCGAGATCGGTGGCTCACCGCGTAAGAGCGGTACTCGGCTCGATCCCCAACAGATCGTAGCGACGCTGCGGCGGACCTACACTCCAGTCGGGCTCTGGCAGCGGGCCGTCAGCGTGGTCCGAGCCGCGCTTGGCCCGGCGCTCGTTCTCGTGAGTATTTGGGGATGGTCGCTCATTCGGCGCGAGGCGCCGTCGCGGTTGTTCGAACTCGCGGCAGTGCTGCTCATGGTCGCCCTGACCTTGCTGGCGTTGGCCAGCCGTTCCCTTCCGGGGCTCTTCGGAATTCGCCGCCCGAGGAGGTGGCGCTGGCTCAGGTGGTTCCTGCCTGCAGCAGTCGTCGCGCCATTGGGTGGCGTGGCGAATCTGACCTGGTTCGAAGCCGGTACGACCTCGGTTCCGCCAACTCTCGCGACCCTGCTGGCCATCGCTGCCACGGGTGCAGGGCTGGAGGTGCTCCTTCGCGGCGTCGCTTACGGCGTCATGGCGCGGGACTTCCCGATCCAAGAGAAGGTGGGGCGCAGTTTCCTCTCTTGGCCCGTGGTCTTCTCCTCGGCCCTCTATGTCCTCCTTGCCGCCACGCCACTCTCGCCCTTTGTGCCCTTCGGGGCAGGATCGACCGCTATGCTCATCCTCGCCGCCGTCTCGGCTGCGGTGTTCGGACTCTCCGCCGGCCTGGTGAGAGAGCGTTCGGAGAGTCTCGGGCCATGCATTGCTCTACACTGGCTTTGCAGCGCTCTGGCGCTCTTCTTCGCTTAATTGGCCCAGTCACAGGAAGCTGTCAGATGGCCCCTGCTCGCCGACCCCACTCGGTATGATGCAGCGTCACCTACGAAGGCCTCTTCCGATGATCGGTACCACCGTCTCCCACGGCTCGACCTCCGGCCGGATTTCGCCGCCACCGTGCGCGCGGACCTCGCTAGGTGGTGGAACCCGGAGTACGTCGAGCACTTGATCGACGGGCTCACGAAGGCAGGGCTCGATGTTCCGTCGGCCCCCGAATGACCCTCGAGATCATCATCGCCGTCGCTCTCGGCTGCTGGCTGCTCGAGCGCTCGTGGCCGGCCAACGATCTGCCGAAGGTCTGCGCCTGGTACGCGTGGGTCGCGTCTCCGCCGTCTTTCGGCCAGTCGGAGAGGCTCAGGGCCGCTCGGGTACCTTGCGTTTGAGCTCTTCGAACCAGTTCTGAACGATCACGACGCGGTAATCGTCGCTGTTCTCGACCATCAGGAAGCGGCGACCGTCCGGGGAGACGTCGTATCGTTGATGGCCCATGAGGTCGAGAGTGTAGGGCCCGTCGAAGACCTCGGTCGGGACCCTGACGCGCGGCTCGCCTTCGAGGTCGATCGATGCCGCCAGCAAGGCGCCGCCGTCGCGGAAGAAGAGCTCGCCGCCGTCCGCGGACCAGATCGGAGACAATCCTCCGTCGATCGAAACCGTGATCTTCGGCCCCGGACCGGGATAGGGCACCAGATAGACCTGGTACTCACCTGTCTCGTCGCTGACGTAGGCGAGCCAGCGCCCGTCGGGCGAGAAGCGGCCGGTCCGCTCGTTGAACGGGCTGTGCAAGAGGGCCCGGGGCTCGCCTCCGGGCTCGAGGATCCAAATGTCCGAGGCGTCGTCGAAGTAGGCGAGCTCGCCGGTCACGGGGTTCCAGGAGGTCGGTACGAGACCGTGCCCTTCGATCAGGATCTCTGCCTCCGAGCTGCCGTCGGCTGCCTGCCACAAGAGCCTCTCGCCCTGCCGAAAGGTTACGCGACGGGCGTCGGAGGTCCAGATGGGGAACCACGCCTCTCGGGCCAGGAGGCGGCGGGTTCCACGGCCGAGATCGAGCAGGTAGACGTCGCCGTCGATGTTCAGAAGCGCAAGTCGGCCGTCGTCCGATAGATCGAGATGCGAATAGTTGCGACGCTCCCCGGGAACCGGCTGCGGCTTGCCCGAACGATCCAGCCAGGCGAGGCGCGCATCGGATTCTCCCCGCACCGGGACGTAGAGCATCGTGCCGTCCGCGGCCAGGCGAGGCCCGATGTTGACGTTCTCGAGCACCGGCACGGCCTCTCCCCGCGGTTCGAGATCGTCCCAATCGAAGAGCGTGGCGAAGAGCGTCTCACCGCGCCGAAAAACGAGATGCCCGGAGGGAGAGTAGAGCGCGTCCTCACCTTTTTGCCCGAGGCGGTGCCACTCTCCCGAACGCAGGTCGGCGAGGGCGATCTCCGGCTCGGAGTCCTCCTTCCGCAACGTGAACAAGGCGTGCTGGCCATCGGGAAGGATGGAGGGAGCGTAGTGGCCCGCACCGCTTTCGTCTGCCTCGGTCAAGCGCGTCGGCGAGCCTCCGGCAGCCGACAACCTGAGGAGACCGGACGGAGAGCCGATCAGCAGATCTCCGTCCCCCTCCCAAGCCATGCCCCAGGGCGATCCTAGCGGAGCGTGGTCGAAGCGGGCGATCACCTGTGGCTCTCCTCCGTGGATCGAGATCTTCTCGATCTTCATCCCATCGGAGATGCCCAGCCACTGGCCGTCGGCCGAAAAGAACATCTCCCGCATGTCCCGTGCGTCGGCGAGCGGCTTGGCCTCCAGGCTGTCCATGGGTCTGACGTAGGCATCGACCCGATTGCGGTGGCGACCGTTGTAGGCGATGTGGTCGCCCTGCGGAGAGATCACGATGTCGAAATCGATCCAGTTCGGCATCTCCTGCCAGGGCAGATCGAGTGCGAATCTCCTCAGGGGCGGTGGGCTGGTCGGCGTCTGGGGGCCGGCTCGCCATTGGCCGATCAAGACGGCACCGAGGGCCAGCACAAGACCCCAGGGAGCGAGTGAGCGCCATCTCTTCGTGTCGGCGATGGCCACCTCTTGCGGCAGATGAACCGCGTCCCACAGGTCGCTGCGAGCATCACCGATGTCGCGGAGCCGCCGGAGGGGATCTCTGCGCAGGCAGCGCTCGATCACTCTTCGGACCCCTGGCGGTACGGCTTCGGGTAGGCTCCCCGTCTCGGGCTCGTCCCGGAGAACGGCGGCCAGAACTTCGGTGGTCGTCCGCCCCTCGAACACTCGGGTGCCGGTGAGCATCTCGAAGAGCACGCAGCCGAAGGCCCAGATGTCGGCCCGCTTGTCGGTGGGTTCTCCCTTCGCCTGCTCGGGCGCCATGTAGGCGGCGGTACCCAGGAGAACTCCCAGCTTGGTCCTGCGGGCGGTCAGTGTGGGAGACATCGACGCGGAAGCGTTCTCTCCGGCGGAGCCCTCCCTTGCCTTCGCGAGCCCGAAGTCGAGGATCTTGACCCGCTGCTGGGGGCCGAGCATCACGTTGGCGGGTTTGAGGTCCCGGTGGACGACCCCGCTTTCGTGGGCGGCCTCCATGCCCTCCGCGATCTGCAGTGCGATGGGGATCGCCACGTCGACTTGGAGCGGCCCCTGGGCGATCCGTGCGGCCAGGGTCTCCCCAGGGACGAGCTCCATGACGATGAAGTGAGTATCGCCCTGGGTGCCGATCTCGAAGACCGCAGCGATATTCGAATGACTGAGCGAAGCCAGAAGCTTGGCCTCACGCTCGAACCGGGCTAGCCGCTCCTCGTCCGCCACGAACTCCTCGGGCAGCAC
>JAPUJD010000004.1 GCA_027296385.1 Acidobacteriota bacterium
CCGAGATGCTGGTGCGCAGCAACTCGATCGACGTCGTGGTCGTCGACTCCGTGGCCGCCCTAGTGCCGCGCGCCGAGATCGAGGGTGAGATGGGCGACACCCACGTCGGCCTCCAGGCCCGGCTCATGTCGCAGGCGCTGCGCAAGCTGACCGCCATCGTCGCCAAGTCCAAGACCTGCCTGATCTTCATCAACCAGATCCGCGAGAAGATCGGGGTCATGTTCGGCAGCCCGGAGACGACCAGCGGCGGCCGGGCGCTCAAGTTCTATTCCTCGGTCCGCGTCGACATCCGCCGCATCGGCACGCTCAAGGACGGCGACACGGTCGTCGGCTCGCGGATCAAGGTCAAGATCGTCAAGAACAAGGTGGCGGCGCCTTTCCGCATCGCCGAGGTGGACATCGACTACGCTGAAGGACTGTCGCGCCCCGGCGAGCTCGTCGACCTCGGGGTCGAGCACAACCTCGTCGCCAAGAGCGGCGCCTGGTACAACTATGGCGACATCCGCCTGGGGCAGGGGCGCGAGAATGCGAAGCAGTTCATGCGCGACAATCCGGACCTGGCCGACGAGATCGAGGCCAGCCTGCGCAACGAGCTCGGGCTGCCGGCGGTCGAGGCAGACGCCCTGGGCGGGGGCGACGCCGACGCCAAAGCGGAGGAGAAGTAACCCTTGGCTGCAGGCAAGGCCTCTCTCTTCGGGCTCCTGCTGGCGTTGACGGCGGTCTCGGCCGGCGCCCAACCCAGTCTCGACGTCGCGGTCTCAGGAGCGCTGCTGAGCCGAACGGCGCCCCGCTTGACGGTAACGGTCGGGGGCGCCACCGGCGAGATCCCAGTCACGATCGCCGTCGATGGCCAGGTCGTGCAGGAAGAGACGCTGGCCAACGGCGAGCACGGCATCACCCTTGCCGACGCCCGGCTCGCCGGCGGCGACCACACCTTCGAGGTGCGCTCCGGCCCAGCGGCGGTCAGCACCCAAGCCTACGCCATCCCGGCCTGGTTGTCGGTGCTGCCGCCGTTGATAGCGATCACCCTCGCAATCGTCTTCAAAGACGTCCTGCTCGCGCTCTTCCTCGGTATCTTCTCCGGCGCCCTCTGCCTCTTTGGTTGGAACCCGTTGACCGCCCTGGCGCGCACGGTGGATCGCTTCATCGCCCCGGCGATCACCGACTCGGGACAGGCCAGTATCCTCGTCTTCACCCTGATGCTCGGCGGCATGGTCGGGCTAGTGACTAGGAGCGGCGGCACTCAGGGCATCGTCGCGAGCATGAGTCGCTACGCCACCAACGCGCGCCGCGGCCAGATCGCGACCTGGCTGATGGGAATCTTGATCTTCTTCGACGACTATTCGAACTCCCTGATCGTCGGCTCGACCATGCGGCCGCTGTCCGACCGTCTCAAGATCAGCCGCGAGAAGCTCGCCTACATCGTCGACTCGACCGCCGCTCCGGTGGCGAGCATCGTGCCCTTCTCCTCATGGATCGGCTTCGAGGTCGGGCTCATCGCAGCCGCGCTTACCGCCCTCGAGCTGCCCTACAACGCCTACGCCACCTTCATTGCTTCGATCCCCTTCCGGTTCTATCCCATCTTCGCCCTCGTTCTGGGTCTGACGATCGCGATCAGCGGCCGCGACTTCGGGCCGATGCGCAAAGCCGAGCAGAGGGCCCGCCGAACGGGCAAGCTGATGGATGACGACGCGGTTCCCTTGGCGGACTATCAAGCCGAGCAACTGGCGCCGCCGGAGGGCACGCCGCTACGCGCCATCAACGCGTTTCTGCCCATCCTCGCCATCATCGTCGTCACCCTCATCGGCCTCTACGTGACCGGCCGGGCCGGTCTCGATCGCGCCGAGTACCCGAGCCTGGGCGAATGGGTGCGCCAGATCATGTCCAACGCCGACAGCTACAAAGCCCTGCTCTGGGCCAGCCTGTCGGGCGTCATCCTCGGCGCCGCACTGCCGCTGTTGCAGAAGATCCTCACCCTGCGCCAGACCATGAGCGCAATGGTCGAGGGCTTCAAGTCGATGCTGCTGGCGCTTGTCGTCCTGACCCTCGCCTGGTCGATCGGCGCGGTTTGCACCGAGCTCCACACGGCGGACTTTCTCGTCCGCCTCACCGGCGGCTTCTTGGCACCACAGTGGGTTCCCGCGCTCGTCTTCTTCCTGTCGGCGGCCCTCGCCTTCGCCACCGGCTCGTCTTGGGGCACTCTGAGCATCCTCATGCCACTGGTCATCCCCATAGCGCACGCAGTGGCGGGGCAGAGCGGCTGGGCGGTCGGCTCGCCGGCCTACACGACGATGCTCGTCGGCACGATCTCCTCGGTACTCGCGGGCAGCGTCTGGGGCGACCACTGCTCGCCGATCTCCGATACGACGATCCTCTCGAGCACCGCGTCGGGCTGCGATCACATCGCTCACGTCAAGACGCAGATGCCGTACGCCCTGGCGGCCGGCTTCCTCGGCGTGATCGTCGGCGACATCCCGACCGCCTACGGAATGAGCCCCTGGATCTCCCTGCTGGTAGGTACCCTCGTCATCGTTGGGATCGTCAGGTGGCTGGGCAAGTCGGTGTCGGAACCCGCGCCGACCTAGCAGCCAACCGCTTCGCCGTCCCCAGAAACTACAGGCCCACGCCGCGTGCGACCGGGTCCTGCTGCCCGACGAGCTCAACGAGATCGTCATGACCCTGCTCGAGAAGGAGCCGAGCATGCGCCCCAGCAGCGCCCCAGCCGTGGTCGACGTCCTCTCTCGTCTTGTCGCCGGGCTCGGCCAGGACTGGAAGCTCGACCTGGAGACCGTGCTCGACGGCCCCGAGGCCTACGAAGCCAACATCACGGAGTTCCTGACCCAGTACCTTCCCGACCCACCGAGTTGACCCCCCAGGGTCTGCCTCGCTCACGCAAGATAGGATCGAGGAGAGTGAAAGGAAATCGTTCTTCCTCCTGTTGCTGGGTACCATAGTCGTCGTCGAGGCCGTCAGATGGCTAGGCGAGCCCCCATCAAGACCCGAACGAACCTAGGAGCCTCCTACATGCTTTGCGTTCATCACGGCAACCGGTGGTTGCCGCTCACTGCCTGGATCCTCGTGCTGCTCGGGCTCTCAGCCGCGGCCTCGAACGCCGCGGCACCGCCGTGCAATCCCTGCGCCGGCATCGTGGTATCGAACGTCTCGGACTGGCTCGCGCCGCTGGCTGCCGAGCCAACGCTCAACGAGGAGGCTCGCCTCTACGTCGCCTGGGCGACCGCTGCCAAGGAGGTCAGCGCGGCGGCGGCCACCGAGCAGGTGGCCGAGCGTGGCGCCGTGCCCTGGCTGCGCGTCCGCTTCTCGACGCCCGCGCCGCTGACGGCCAACCTGGACCAGCTCGCTAGCGAGCTCGAGGGCCTGGCCGCCCTGGTCCGGGCGTCCCACGCCAGGACCCACTTTCAGATCGAGTGGTCCGCAAGTGCGGACAGCGTCGAAGACTACGCCTTTCTCCTCAAACGTGCCGCGGTTGCCGTCACCGGTGCTCGGACCGACGCCCCCGTCATCAGCCAGGCGCTGCCGGCGACAGCCGAGGCTATCGACGGTTTCTACGCCCAGGAGATCGCCGCCTACATCGACGGCATCGCGCTGCTGCCGGCGACGATCGGCGCTCTCGCCGCCGCCGCCGAGCGCCTCGGCCAGCTCGACCCCGGCAAGCCGGTCGTCGTGATGGCTGTCGACACCCCCGATCCGCCCTCGCGCGCCATCGTCGAGGCCGCCAGCCAGAGCGCCAACGGGGTCGCACTGACCTTCTTCAGCGGCGGCAACCCTTCGGCCGAGACCTTGGCCCCGCTCAAGATCCTGGCCAACGAGTTCCAGGGCGCCGACCTCGCCTACGACCCCTACTCCGCACCGCCGGGAGTCGCCGCCTGGAGCTTCGTTCGTGGTGAGGATCTCGCTTTGCGCGTGGTCGTCGATCGCGCCGGGGGCGTCGACCGCATCGAGTTCGCCGACATGACGCTAAGACGGCCGACCCAGGTCGACATCTGGACCGGCGCCGCCAGCGAGCTCTTCGGCCTCAGCCGCACGGCCATCGGCCTCGCCATCCCGCTGGAGGGCGATGGCGAGGTCGCCATCCTGCGCTTGGCGCGACCCGACCTGGCCGAGCTCGTGGGCGAGGGCGGCCTGGCCGAAGAGGTGACCATCACCACCGAGCGCATGATGCCGGTGGCCGAGGTCCTGCGTCGCCTGCAGGCCAACGAGGACGCCCAAGCGCGGGCGCTCCAGCACTACGAGGCCGTCAACACCACTCACCTGCGCTTTCAAGGATCATCCGGCATCCAGAGCGTCGAAGCGACCTTCCAAGGCGCCTTCTTCCTCGAACAAGGGCAACCCTACGACTGGGCTTGGCAGGACTTCTACCTCAACGGCGTCAAGTGGCGCGGCAAGAGGATCCCGGAGATCCC
>JAPUJD010000040.1 GCA_027296385.1 Acidobacteriota bacterium
AACACCAGGACGATCGAGTCGGTCTGGATCTCGGGCAATCGGGTGCCTGACACGCGATAAGCCGAAGGGCACTCGAGGTGCCTATGGACGCGACCAAGGCTCGGGACAACGTCAACCTGGAGATGGTTTCGGTCTGGGACAAGCCGGTCCCGAAGACCGCCGAGGTCGTCCAATGGGTGGGGCGTTCCTCGTCCGGCGTAACCTGGCAGCGGTGGCTTCATTGGAAACAAGAACTCGGGTTGGGTGACGACCTGAAGACCATCGAGCTCGGATGTGGTTACGGCAAGATCAGCCTCTTGTTCGGCCTGTCCGGTGCCCAAACAATGCTGTTCGATTACAACGAAGCTGCGTTGACCTCGGCCGAGGCAGCGCACGCGAAGCTCGGATTGAACCCTCGGTTGCTCGGCGGCGATCTGCTGAACCTGCCCGCCGAGCTGCACGGCCAGTTCGACGTCGCCTGCTCCTTCGGCACGCTGGAGCACTTCTTCGGCGACAATCGGAGCAAGGTGGTCGCAGCGACCGCCAGCGTGCTACGGCCCGGCGGGGTGTTCTTCGTTACGGTCCCGAATCGCTACGCCATCTGGTATCGCATCGGTTTCGGTGCCCGCTATTGGCTCGGTCTGATGCCGCACGGAATGAAGGAGAAGCCTTTCTCGCGTGCCGAGCTCGGCCGCCTGGCCCACGAGGCCGGTGTCGAGATTCTCGAGCTCGAGTCCGTGAACACATTCTGGGGCGATTTCCACGACTGGATCGGCGAGAACGCCATGAGCTTGACTCGAAAGGTCACCGGATGGCCCAAGCGGGTGCAACCACCTACGGAGGTCAACATCGAAGGACTTGACGTTTCCGCGCTCCGCCAGCTTGCCCAAACTTCTCAACGGGTGGCTGCTGCGCGAGCGCGATGGCGCGCGCCTCGGTCGTACCTGGACCGGCACTTCAGCTACTCACTGCTGCTGATCGGCAGGAAGCGGCCCGACCGGAGCTGAGCGAGATGGCCAAGCAACAGTTCAAGACAACGCTGAAGCCGGCCGGCCCGGGCGGTGCCTGGACCGGGATCTTTCTGACCGAGGCGCAGAGCGCCAAGCTCGGTAGGCGCGGCCGTGTGCCGGTCGCGCTCACGGTCGACGGCCATCCGTTCAAGGCCTTCGCCGCCCCGATGGGCGACGACACGCACGGCATCGTGTTCAACAAGACGATGCAAAAAACGGCGGGAGTATCGCCGAACGACGTCGTCGCCGTGACGCTCGAGGTCGACACCGCGCCGCGCACCGTCGAGGTGCCACCCGAGCTCACCGCAGGGCTGAAGAAGTCGAAGGCCGCGAAGACCTTCTTCGACGGGCTCGCCTACACCCACAAGAAAGATTTCGTCAGCTGGATCACCGAGGCCAAGCGGCCGGAGACGAAGGACGAGCGGCTCGCCGAGACCATCCGGTTGCTGAAGGCCGGGATCAAGTGGAAGGACAAATGAGTCCGCCGTCGTGCGGCCGCCACCGCCGAGCCCGCGGATACCGGCGGCGGTGCGGCCAAGGTCGTCGCCGATGAGCGTCGGCAGCCGCATCATCTTGCTCGGCGCGATCTGCACCGGCCTCGCCGTCGCCATCGGCGCCTTCGGCGCCCACGCGCTCGAGGGCCGCGTTTCTGCGGAGATGCTGGCCAACTACGAGACCGGCGCCCGGTACCACTTCTACCACTCGCTCGGTATCCTGGCGGTGGGCATGCTCGCCCTGATCAGAGCCGGCCGTGCGACGGCCCGCGTAGCGGCAGATCCAAAAGACCCGGCGGCAGATCCAAGAGACCCGGCGGCAGATCCGAAAAACCCAGCGGCAGAGCCGGAGGCCGCAGCGGCTGATCCGGTGCTGACACGCCTTCGTTGGTCGGCGGTCCTGATGCTCACCGGAATCGTGCTGTTCTCCGGCAGCCTCTACACCATGGCGCTGACCGGCGAGACCTGGCTCGGCGCCGTCACGCCGTTCGGCGGCGTCGCCTTCCTGGCGGCCTGGGGGCTACTCGCCTGGGCCGCCGGCGCGGGAGAGTAGGCTGCCCGTTGGTGCGCGCCGACGGCTTGTTGGACAATGCCCAACCTGAGGAATGCTCTGACCGAGGTCGCGAACATGAAGATATCCACCGCGATGCGCTCTCTGCCGGTACTGCTGGCCTTGCTGGTCATCGCGACGCCTTACCAGGCAGCGGATTCACAGGCATCGGATCCCCAGGGATCCGAATCCAGTTTCAGCGAGTTGCGCCTCGATGCGCCGCTGATCCAGGACTTTCTGCGGGTGATCTACTTCGCCGACGGCGGGCGGTTCCATTTCCGCGAGTACTCGGAGTGCAGCTACGAGTTCATACAGAACCCCAGCGTGTCGGTGAAGGATGGACTCGTGCACGTTTCAGCCGAGTATTACCGTCGGCGAGGAACCGGGGCGGCGGGCCGTTGCCTGGGTGGTCCCGGGACGAACACAAAGATCACGCTGTCGGCCCGACCCTTCGCCCAGGGTAGTGCCGTTGCCCTGGAGATTCTCGAGGTCAAGACCGAGCGCATGCCCGAGTTGACGTCGGCGCTTCTCGGTCTGGCGGGCGTTCAGCTACCGATGACGCACACCTTCGACCTGATGGCGGCAATGAACCGCATGCTCCAGGGCCAGCAGTCGTTCGGCATCTCATCGCTCGAGGTTCACCAAGTACTCGCGGAGGAAAACGCCATCCGGATGCGCCTCACCGTGCAGCTGGGGATCTGGTAGGCGGCGACCCCTCTCTGCCAATATAGGGTGAGACGGTTTGTACCTCAGAAAATACTGAGCCTTGAGGGCGAGATGACGAGCACGAGATGCTAACGACGAAGATGAACTAACGAATTCACCAAGCCCCCCGGGTAGCAAGACCCCCGCCTCTGGCACCGCCCAGATCACAGCGCCCGTCAAAACAGCCGATGCGCCGGCACCGCCCACAGACCCGGTTCCAGCTGCACGAGGTCTTCGCCGCGGTGGACGACGAGCCCGCCAACCCACTCGTCGCCGAGGGCCGCGCCGAGGGCGCGCAGGCCGGAGCAATCGTACGACCCGACGCGCGCGCGGTTTTTCACCTCGATGCCGATAATGCCCAGTGGCATGGTTACCAGCAGGTCCACTTCTCGTCCCGAGCGGGTGCGGTAAAACGACAGTGAGGCGTCGCGCGCAAGGGTGTCGATCCACTTGCGCGCCTCCGCTACCACCATGGTCTCGAACATCGGACCGGTGAGCTCCCCCCATGAGCCGGTGCCGTGGCGCAGCATGCCGACGTCCATCCAGTACAGCTTGGGGCTCTTCACCGTCGAACTGGTGAGATTGCGCCCATAAGGCTGCAGCAGCACCACCTGGTAGGAGATCCGCAGGTACTCCAGATAGCGCCGCGCGGTCGCGGCGCTCACCGCGGCGTCCCTGCCCAGCTCCGCATAGTTGAGGATCTGGCCGCTGCGCAGCATCGCGAGCCGCTGCAGGGTGCGAAAAGGCAAGAGATCGGCGAGTCGGGTCAGATCGGCGAGATCGCGCTCGAGCCAGGTTTGCTGGTAGGAGCGCAACCACTCGCGCCGGTCGTCATCATCGAGCGACAGCAGCTCGGGCATTCCACCCCAGGCTGCGATGTGATCGAGCGCCTCGACGCTTGCCGTGGCCTCGGCACCGAGCAGCCGCGGCAATTCCACGCTCAGCGTGTCGTCGAACTGCTCCGGAGCCGTGATGAGGCGATCGAACAGCGGAGGAGCCGGCGCGTCCCCGGCCGGAGACCGCACTTCTGAAGCTGTCAGCGGCCATAGGTCGTAGACGAAGGCGCGTCCTGCCAGCGACTCCCGCACGCGGTCGAGGAGCAGGAATCGCGACGAGCCCAACAGCACCGAGAACGACACCTGACCCGTGTCGTACGCCAGCTTCACCTTGTCGAAGACACCAGGCTCTTTGTGCGCCTCGTCGATCACAGCGGGGCCGATGACTCTGCCCCAAGCGTCGCTCCGTACGGCGCGCACCGCCTCGCGCTCTTCGATGGCGTCGAAGTTGACGTAGCGGAGGTCCCCGTAGAGATCCAGGGCAAGCGTCGTCTTGCCGGTCTGGCGCGCTCCTGTGAGGATGACGATGCGGCGCTTGTCGGCCGGCGGCAATCGCTCGGCAAGCCACCGAAATCGCTGTATTTTCGTTCTCATAATGAACGATTATACAGCATAAACGATCTCTCTCGGTTTCGCACGGAGCAGGCTACTACCTGCGGACGCTCGCCAGCCGGTCGGGCGGCCAGGACAAGACTGTGATGGGACCTGCGCAGATCAGGCTCCTCAACGAGTCGCGACCCGTTGAGATATCCGGGCTAGCTGCGTTAGGTTGACAGTGCCCTTCCGAGTACTAGGTGCATTCCTAGGGTCCTTTTCCGACAGTCATGGCTAATCTGGCGGCGGGCTGTTCATT
>JAPUJD010000041.1 GCA_027296385.1 Acidobacteriota bacterium
CCGATGACGACGCGCCGCCGCCCCTCCACTGCCCGAGCGATCTCGCGGTGGAGGTCGTCGATCGTCAGGGCGTCGAGATCGGCGCCGAGCATCGACAGGGCGCGATCGGGCTCGCCACCTTCGCCTGAGCGCTCACCACCGAGCAGAGCCCGGCTCGAGCCCAGAAACACCGCGACCAACCAGAACACGTTGAGATCCCACTGGAACGTACGCACCAGGGCCGTAGCGGCGAGGGCGGCCACGACGCATACGATCGCCGTGCGCTCCGCCCGCGGCGCCGCCGCGGCCAACCAGCGGCCGTAGAGGGCGCCGGCGCTCAACCAGAGCGCCAGGCCGACCCAGCCGAAGCGGTAGGCCACGTTCAACGGCTCGCTGTGGGTTCCCAGGCGCAGATAGCGATTCCGCTCGCCCGGCCGCCCCTGAATGCCCCAACCGGTCAGCGGTCTCTCGCGCAGCCGCTCGAGCGTCTGGTCGTAAACCTCGAGCCGATCGAGGAAACTCTTGACCCGGAAGTCCGTCAGGGCGCGCTCCCAGGCTGCGCCGTGCTCGAGGCTGGTGCCGTCGCCGACCGGAATCACCGCCAGAAGGGCGGCGATCAGGCCGAGCCCCACGACGGCGCGGATGGCCCATCGCCGCCAGGACCGGCCCGCGATCGCCGTCCACAAGGCCAGGCCGCCGACGACACCCCAGGCCAGCACCGTAGCGCTACGCGAGCCGGTGAGCACCACGAGCAGCAGGCAGACACCGACCGCCGCCGTGGCCGCGTGGCGCCAGGCACCGGTTAGCCGGTGCCGCGCCACCAGCATCCACCCCTGGAGCATCAGCAGCACCGTCGCCAGGCCGCCTTGATAGAGGAAGAAGGAGCTCTGCCGATCGAAGCCGGGCAGCAGCGAGACTCCGGCGGCGGTGCCGAGCTGACGCCGCAGCACGAAGTCGTCGAGGAAGGTCGAGCCGGTCGTGAAGTCGGGCCACCCAAGGCTGATGGCGGAGCGCAGTTGGAACGGCAGCACCCCCGCCATCACCAGGACCCCGACGACGAGCACCACCGCGACGAACGCCAGGGACGATTGCAAGAAGCGCTCAAAGCCGGCGCTCGCCGGTCGCACCGAGCTCGCCAGGGCGTAGGCACACAGGCCGACGACGAGGTGACTCTCTCCGCGGACGTAGATCAGCCAGTCGGCACGGCCCTCGAGAGCCGCCATCGACGCGAGGCTCCACACCCCGAGCAGGGCGAGCGGCCAGAGCTCCGCCGGCCGACGCAGCTCGCCCGAGCTCCAGACGCGCCAGGCGCCCAGCAGGATGATCATCCCGGGCACGACCTGCTCGACGCCGAGCCACCAGCAGGGCACGATGGCGGCGAGCGCCGCGACCAGGGTGTTGGCGGCCAGATCTCTCCCGGCCGGATCGGGAGCCGAGCGCACGCTCAAGGACGTGCCCTCGCCGCCAGGGCGCGGCGGATCAGCTCGTCGATCTCTTGCCCGCGCTGCTGCCAGGTGTTGCGCCGCGCCACGGCGAGCCGCGGCTCCCGCGCCTCGGGCCCCTCGGTCGCGGCGCGGCGCACCGCCGCGACGAAATCGTCGGCATCCTCGGTCAGGTAGAAGAGGTCACCGAGCTCGCTGAGGCTCTCGAGCCCCTTGGCCACCGTCGGTTTGCCGGTGGCCAGGCACTCGAAGGTCTTGGCCGGGATCACGCCGCGAGTGTGCCCGGCGGCGCGGTAGGGCAGGACCAGCACGTCGGCGCCGGCCAGGAGCGCCGGCAGCTCGGGCTGAGGCACCGCACCGAGCACCTCGGTGCCCGGGCCGAGCTCGCCGAGCTCCTCCTGCACCGGCCCGATGATGCGCAAGGAGAACTCCTCGCTCAGGCGCCGGAGCAAGGGGCGATCGATGTTCGCGCCGACGGCGCCGAAATAGACACAGCGCACGCGCTCCCCGACCGCGCGGGGGGCCGAGCGCGCCGCCTCGTAAAGGTCGTAATCGACCGCCGGTAGGACGCGTTCCACCGCCGGATGCAGGGCACTCATGCGCTCGAAGAGGAAAGGCGAGTCGGCGAAGACGAGATCCACGACCGCCAGCAGCTCCGACTCCCGGATCACGCCGGGGCGCGAGTACGGATCGTTGGGCCAGTCCCACACACAGTCGTAGATCGCCAGGTCCGGAGCCAGTAGCCGCTGCAGCTCGACTGCGGCGGCCAGAGGCAGATAGTTGAGCACCACCAGCGGCCGGCCGAGGTGCCGCCCCAGAGTCCGCGCGGCGCGCGGCATGGCCCACCAGCGATTGAGGCGCCGAGTCAGGCCGCTGACGTCGGGCAGCGCCAGGGCCTGCGCCAAGCGCACACCCGGGGGCACTCGCTGGCGCAGGATCCCCGCTTCGTCGTGGCGCCCCCGCAGACGCCCGAGAACCCGGCCCATCTCGCCGAAGCCCGGCCATCGCTTGGGGATCGGCTCGAAGTAGGTCACCCGGTAGCCCCGGGCGGCGAGCCTCGAGGCCACTTCGTGGTGGCGCTGCCAGGTGAAGTGCCAGTGCACCGAAGAGAGGATCAAGAGGTCGATCGTGCTCTCCTGCCGGGCGGCGGGCGTCACGCCCCGCCACCGCGATAGCCGTAGCGCCGGCGCAACGGCCAGGTCAAGGCGCCGACGAGGAGGCGGCTCGCTCTCGGCATGCGCTGGCGCCAGTCGTCGTCGCGGCGAATCGTGACCTCGCCCGCGTCGAAGCGCATCGGGTTGCCCGACACGGTGCAGTTGCTGCGCCCGAGGCGGGCACTCGCGCCCTCCAGGAACGTGAGATCCACGTTGCCGATGCCGACGAGAGAACAGAGGCGCTCGAGGGTGCCCCGAGGCTCCGCGACAAAGTCCTCGTAGCGCAGCCGCAGGAAGTCGGGGAAGAGCCGCCGCGCCCGGCTCGCGAGGAGGTTGCTGTACCACCAGCGCCAACTGACGTCGACCGCACCATGCCGGTTCATGTAGACCTCGCGGTCGACAAATTCCGGTCGCAGCTTGCGCTGGCTCCAGGAGTACGCCACGGCGCGCGGATCCCGCACCAAGTGCACCACCGAGACCTCGATACCCGGGACCCGGCTCAAGAAGAAAAGCGGCCCCAAGTCCTTGGAGGCGTCGAGGATGACGTCGCACCCCGTGTGCTCTGCAAGCTCAGCGTAGAGCCGGCTCCACACCTCGCCGTAGGTCGCGACGGCGGCCTCGAAGGCCGCGTCGCCGCCTCGCTCGAGCCGGCCTAGCCGCCGGATCCGCGCCACCCGGTCGGCCAGGGTCTGCATCCCGGCCACCGGCACTTCCCCGATCTCGGCGAAGGCGGCACGCAGTCGGTCAGGCCAGAAGCCGCACTCGGCATAGCTCCGGCCGCAGCCACAGAGCTCGTCGGTCGCCGCCCGCGACGCTCCGGTGCGCCACAAGTGGTGCACCTCTCCCACAGCGCAGATCTCGTCGACCTGGCCCAGCAACCGGGTCAGCAGCGTACTGCCGCTGCGCCCCAATCCCGCGATGTAGAGCACGCGCACGCTCATCGTCCGAAGCGTCTCAGCTTGCCGAGCAGGAGACGGTCTTCGGCGCGGAAACAGAACAGGCGCCAGCCGCCCAGGGTCAGAGCGCCGGAGAGGGCGGCGGCAGACACCACCGTGGCGGTGTCGCCGAGGCCGGCGATCGTGTGCAGCAACGCGGTCCCGCCGAGCACGCACACCGCGGTCGCCAGTACGCCGAGGAAACGGCGATCGTAGGGCCAGAGCCCGAGGCGCCGTCGGACCGCGATCAGGCCGCTGACGAAGAGCACGGCGACGGACACCGCGGTGGCGATCGCCGCACCGCGCAGCCCGTAGCGCGGGATGAGCGCCACGTTGAGCACACAGTCCGCCGCCAGGGCGGCCGCCGAGAGGCCGAGCCATAGGTTGTGCGAGCCGCTCATCATCAGCAGATAGCCCACGGCGCCGATGCCCGCATGGACGAGCTGCCCGAGCACCAGGATGACGAGGGGCGCGGCCGCCGGCAGGTAATCGGCACCGAAGATCGCCCCCAGGCTCGCCCGCGGGAAGAGCAGACACAACGTGGCGCCAGGCAGGACGGCGAGAGCCCCCCATTTCGTCGCCACACGAAAGAGCTCCTGTAGCCGATCTTCCTCTCGCCTCTCCAACAGTCCCGCAATCATCGGGGTGAAGATCGCGGCGAAGGCGCCCAGCACGACGGCGAAAGCTCCCGACACTTGTGCCGCGACCTGGTACCAACCGACTGCTTCCGTCGGCAGATAGTAGCCCACCAGCAGGCGATCGAGCCAAGTCATCGTCACGCCGACCGTGCCCGCCAAGGCCGTCGGAACGGAGTACCGGACGAGCCCCGAGAGGCTGACCAGCGGTCGTGCCTCGTCCTCGGTGGTCGGCGCTTGAGGAAACCAGCGGTGAGCCCAGATCCAGGCGGCGATGCCCATGAGCAGGAAGGAGAGCGCCGAGGCGACGCTCGCCGCCACCACCGAGCCACCGCGCCAGAGGAAGGCGGCTGCGATCACGGCGAAGACGAAGGGCTGGCCGAAGTCCTCGATCACGACCGAGGCCCGCAGATCCTGCGACACCCGGGTCGCCGCGGCGCCCACCCGCAGCACCGCCGCGGCCGGCAGCGCCAGGGCGAAGACCGCGAGGATGGGCAGCAGCTGCTCGTTGTCGTAGACCTCGCGCGCCAGCCAAGGGCTCGAGACCAGCAGCAGCAGAGCGATCGTGCTCGAGCTCGCAAGAGTAAGCCGCAGAACGCTGCCCAGGAGGCGCCCGGCGCCGGCGCCGCCGCGCGCTCGGCTGATCGACCCGAAGCGCTGGATCCCGTTGTGCAGACCAAGCGTCGCCGGCAGGCTCAGCAGGCGGAACGCACCCCAGCCGAGCGCGTAGAGGCCGAGCGACGCCGGCCCGAGCCAGCGGGCCAGCACGACCTGCGCGAGAAAGTTGACGGTCCGACCCGAGCTGCTACCGACGAGCGCGAGCGAAGCGCCGAGCCCCAGGCGCTCGACCGCGGCCGTCTTGTGGGCGCTCCGCGACGGACGATCAGAGACGGTCAGCTACCTCGTGAAGCTCCGATGTAACCCTCGTGCTCGAGGTGGAGAATGATCTGCTGTGCTGTCTCGTCGGGCAGGAGATCGCTCGTGTCGAGCACGACGTCGGCATCGGTGGGCTCCTCGTAGGGATCGGAGATCCCGGTGAACTGCTTGATGATGCCGGCGCGGGCCTTGGCGTAGAGCCCCTTGCGATCACGCACCTCGCAGACTTCGAGCGGCGTCGCCACGTGTACCAGGATGAAACCGCCGCCAGGCTCGACTTCGGCCTTGACCTCCTTGCGCACCTTGTCGTAGGGCGCGATCGGCGCGCAGATGGCGATGCCTCCGTTCTTGGTGATCTCGGACGCGACGTAGCCGATGCGGCGGATGTTGAGATCGCGATGCTCTTTGGAGAAACCGAGCTCCGAGGAGAGGTTCTTGCGCACGATGTCGCCGTCGAGCAGCGTCAGCGGCCGGCCGCCCAACTCGAGCAGCTTGACCCGCAGCGAGTTCGCCACGGTCGACTTGCCCGAGCCCGACAGGCCGGTGAAGAAGACCGTGAAACCCTGCTTGAAACGCGGCGGATGTGTCTTGCGCAGCTCCTCGGCGACCTCGGGGAAGGTGAACCACTCGGGCAGATCGCGCCCCTTGGCCAGACGCTCGCGCAGCTCGGTGCCCGAGATCGAAAGCGTGCGCGTGCCCTCCGGCACCTCGTCGATCGGGTAGTAGGCATCCTTGTCCTCGACGTAGACGACCATGCGAAACGGCACCATCTTGATGCCCAACTCCTCTTCGTGTTGCTGGAGGAGCTCCTGAGCATCGTACGGGCCGTAGAAGGGGTTGCCGGCCGAATCGTTTCCCGGCCCCGCGTGGTCGCGGCCGACGATCAGGTGGCTGCAGCCGTAGTTCTTGCGGATGATGGCGTGGAAGAGCGCTTCGCGCGGGCCGCCCATGCGCATCGCCAGCGGCAGCAGCGCCAGCATCGCCGTGTTCTTCGGGTAGCGCTCGACCAGGCTCTGGTAACAGCGCACCCGGGTGTAGTGATCGACGTCGCCCGGCTTGGTCAGGCCGACGACGGGGTGGATCAGCAGGTTGGCCTCGACGTCGCGGGCGGCGCGCAGCGTGAGCTCGAAGTGCGCCCGATGCATCGGGTTGCGAGTCTGGAAGGCGACGATGTCGCGCCATCCGAGGCGCTCGAAGCGGCGCCGCAGATCCTCGGGCGTCGCCCGCAGCGTCACGTAGTCGTAGTGCCACGGCGCCTGGATGCCGAGCACCCTGCCGCCGACGAGCACGTCGTTGGAACGCTCGAAGAGGTGATCGACCGCCGGGTGCGCGCGGTCCTGGGTGCCGTAGACCCGCACGGCCTCGGTCTCGCGGTCGAGCGTCCAGGTCTCCTCGACCTCGAGCACCGCCAGCATCACGCCCTCGGGGTCCCGCAGGGCCAGCTTCGAGCCCGGCTCGAGGCCCTCGGCCACCTCTTGCGGCACGTCGAGAGTGATCGGCAACGGCCACAATGTGCCGTCGGCCAGTCTCATGTCATCGCAGACCGACTCGTAGTCCGCGCGGTTCATGAAACCCGCCAGCGGCGAGAACGCGCCGCACAGCAGCAGCTCGAGGTCGCAGAGCTGGCGCGGCGTCAGGTCCCATGACGGCCAGTCGACCGACGCCTCCTGGACCGTGAGCCGCTCGGCCTCCGGCAGGA
>JAPUJD010000042.1 GCA_027296385.1 Acidobacteriota bacterium
TAATTTGTCGAGCCCGCCCGGCTGCTCGAAGTCCACAGATACCCTGCGAAAACCCTGGACCGTGGGGAAGCGTCCTTCAAAGTGCTCCAAAACATAGTGGAGGCGTGCCACATACTTGTGTCGGAGTTTGGCGATCATGCCCGCGCGACCGTTTCGACCCTCGAACCGTGCGCCCGCCGCCAATCCTAAGACGGTTTGGACCAGTGGGTGCTCGAGTTCCCAAGACTCCTCATCGAGCTTGCGCAGGCTCGCATCCGGCTCGGCGACGAAGAATACTTCCTCGCCGTCGTCGTATCGGAGGTCGACCGCAACATTCGGAGCCACCAATGGCGCGTCCCAGAGGCGTGGGCCGTCCGCTTTGCCCCGCCCCTCTTCCAGCACCGGCGCTGAGAGCGTCATCCAGGCCTGCGAGTTGTCGCGATGCTCAAGAAACAGCCGATAAGCGAAGGCCGCCGCGCGCTCGATGTAGCCGAAGTGGTTGAGTAACGACGCGATGCGGAACCGGTCTTGCAGCCGCTTCCAGGCAAGATTTTCGACCGGCATGTCGAGTTCGGCGAGCAGCTCGGCGGATCGGTCCTGACGAATCAATATCTCGATCTTGATCAATTGTGCGCGCGGGTTATCGGGCTGCTGTGCCAGCAGCGCCTCAACGGCGTGGGCCGCGCCCGGGAGGTCGCCGACGTTCCACGCGTGAGCGGCGACCATCCAAAGCGTCTCCGGGTCGTCGCGCACCTCCGGTGAGGTCGCCGCAACTGCCTCGCGAAACGCCTCGTCGCGGCGCCCAGATGCCAGATTCTGGAGGTAGAGCATCGTCGCTGGGCTGCGCCGCGACAAATCGACATGCCCCTCGAGAAGCGCCGAGACCTCTGCCGGGAGGTCATGGCGATGTAGTTCCGCGGCCACGAAAAACCGCGTCATCATATCAACATCCGGCGGCAAGGCTGCCACCACCGCGCGCAGTTTCTCGTGAACCGCGTCATCGTGCAGCCCTGCTTTGTGCTCTCCTCGGATCTCCAGCAAGTCGGCCGTGACGTCTGCTGCATCCAGCGCGCGCAGACCTAGGACAGCGTCCTTGAGACTATCCATGTCTCCGGTTTTCAGCGCCAGCTCGCCGACTAGCCCCCAACGCAACCAGCCGAGATGCGCGCTGAGCGTTGTCGCGTCGATCGCCAGGACGCGCACGAGTGCGGTGGGCGGATCGTCGTTCGCGACAAGCTCTGCGCTCAGAAGCTGGCTTTCGGGATCGTCGCCGGCCGCCGCCAGCGTCGCCAACGCTTCGGGGTGTCGACCACCGGCAGCCTGCGCCAATGCCAGAAGCCGCCGCAGAGAGAGTTCGTTTGGCGCTTGGGGCAATCCAGCCTGAAGCAGGGCTTCGCACTCGGCGTGCCGACCTAACAGGCGCAACAGCACGGCGGCGTTGTTGAGATGGGCGTAGAGGCCATGCTCGTCGACGAAGCCGATGTCGAGACAGTGCTCGGCTACGGCTTTCATGTCGTCGGCGGCGCGGTTCAGCTCTTCCAGTGTCAGTGGCACTTTGCCGCCGATGGGCAAGGCGCCTGTCTCCAACGCCAAGGCCAGCACGGCGAGCGCTCCGATCCGCTTAAATACGTCGACCTCTGGGTGCCGGCGGCTAAGCTCCAGGCTGCGCTCCGCCCAACCCGGGACGTCCCGGTGGCGCAGGAACTCCGCCAAGCCTAGATCCGCGTGCTCGCTGTCGACGAGATCAGGCGGGATCAGGGTCTCGGGGTCACCTTGCCACGTCGACCGCGCCGCCGCCTGGAGGAGATACGCGACCGCGTGATCGGCGCGCGGCGTAGCGCCCAGCGCCGCGCGCGCGAGGTCCATCGCATCTTCGAACCGCCCCTGGATCGTTCGCGCAAGCGCCAAGTTGGCCAGTGCATTCGGATCGTCCGGCCGTATGGCATGAGCCGCCTCGAATCGCGCAGCACCTTCTGCCTCGCGCCCCAGGTCGAGGGCGATCGAGCCGAGATTGGTCTCAATGCGGAATCGCGCCCAAGGCTTGCCATCGAGGGGCTCGTTTTCCAGCAGCGCAAGAAAACCTTTCTCAGCGAGCTTCGGTTGCCCCTGCTCCTTTATGAGATCACGATAGGTGTCGATTCGTGCGTGCAGAGCAGGATCTTCTTCGCCCAAGCTGCTGGCGTCAGCGTCGCGAAGCGGGAGCGCGATGCCCGTTTGGCGAAGCTGCGCGACGACGTGATCCGCCACCTGTGCCGCCAGGATGGCGCTGTCCGGAGGCCGCGTCGCGGAAGTTTGGGGCGCCGAGGTGCCCACGATCGAGGGGAAGAAGGCGGCATAAGCGATGTCATGAGAGGCGATCTTGGTCTGGAGCGACCCCCAGCCGTAGACGACGACCGTGAGAGCATGACCCTCGCCCCGCAGCGTGCGCTCGACCGCGATCGCCGCGTCGCTTGCACCGGTGTCGTCGGGAGCCGTGGTGACGAAGATAATCTCCTTCAGGTTCGCCTTCAGCGCGAGCGCCGCTCGACACTCCTTCATGATGGCCGCTTCCTTCAGCGGCTTGGCGACGTGGCGGCATTGAACGCCGACGTAGTGGTCGGGGTTGCCGTTGCGCTTGCCTAGAACGTCGATCCCGCGTTGGCTCTGGCCGCCGCGCCCATATTCCTGGGCGTTCGGGTCTTTAAGTTCAGCCTGGAACAGCAGGACGCAGCTCCGCTGGAACGCCTGCCAGTCCTTCGGCTTAGGGATTTCGTGGGCGAGGCGTGCGGTGAGCGGAATGTTGGCGCTGGCAGCGGCTGGATTCTGCGGCTCCGCGGGCAACTCAGGGTTCGAAGCAAAATTGTCTTTGGTCACTTCGAGCCCGCACCCAATTCGCTTCATAGTTGTCTAGATAAGAAAACGGCTGGCCAGTATGATACTGTGACCGTCCGCTGCAACGGGGTCAACCGCCGCGCCGACCCCGCGTGTGGGACTGGCGCCGGTGAAACGTTCCACGTTGGTCAACTTGCCTGCTTTGATCAGGCGGCCGCCTACCCGGTGACGGTTACGGACCGGCCGCGAGCCCGGTGGGCAAGCGGCGGGCGCCTATTCTGTGCGGCCTCCATCCCGGGTGGGAAACCTGGCCTGTCGGCCGACGCCCGCCTGGCCGGGGCAGTAACGGCGGGCCGCGCGGCCGTGTAGGTCGCCTCGGCCTCCATATAGTGCGGATTGAGCCGATCGAGGCTTTCTGCCCGCTCGTTACCCCCTGGAAAACCGAGGGGGCTTCGCTCTAAAGTGGGGGCAACGAACCCGTCCGTATCCAGGAACGGCGCAGTGCCATGGATGACGGCGCTCTTGAGTGGCGGCAAGCACCCGGCCCGCAAGCTCAAGCTAGCACATATCCTCTTGGCTGCCGAGGCCGGCGACCGCGATCTTCAGGGATTCGCTCACGAGGCCAGTTTCCGCCCCTGGCCCGCGCCGTTCAATCCCTCGTGCGCGCACGCCACGGC